>CAZGIW010000075.1:0-19379 GCA_964526285.1 uncultured Bacteroidales bacterium
TTTTATTTGTCTTCAGCCAGCCATACTTCCGAAAAACCGCCACTGCCCAGCTTGCGGAAAAGTTGGTATCGATTTGCGAAAAGAGTGATGGGTTGCAGGTACATATATTATTGTTGTTTTAAACTTAAAAATATTGGAAATAACTTATTGCAAATTACCTGCATCACTTCTGTGAACTCATAGTTGTGGTTGCATGCAATTTTCTTCAAAAACGAGTTCCACATTTTGTTTCGGGTTTGATTGTTCGCAAATTCATCTGCAAACAAAATATGGTTTTCTGTATAATGTGTGTCTCTGTTTTTGAAAGTTGCAATAATAGCATCTTTAAGCACATATTCATCGTAAAGTTGTTCGTGTTGCAGCAGTGTGAAAACATCATAAAAATCTTTCATTCTGCTATTATAGTCTGCCAGAAAGATCATAGTTTGAAACTTTTCAGCAATCACTGTTTCGGTATTATATGTTAGTAAATCCGGAGTCTTCATTGATTCTAACATAACAGGAAATGAAATATTGACAGGTGCTGGAGTAATTGTGTCTCCAAACCCAATATCTACGTGTATATTTTGTTTTATGGTGTCAAAACCGCCAACAAAAATCAGCCTGATTCCTTTGTATTTACTTTGTTCAGCTATATTTTCAGCATATATTTTTTCTTTATCAAACCACACAGCATCGTTTTCTTTTATGCTTAAAATATGTTTGAAAATTTCAATAATATTACTCTCATTGTTTTCAATATCTCTGCCAAGAAAATCAATATCAATTGTGGGTCTTGCTTTCATATTAAATAAAGAGTAAATAAGATTTCCGCCTTTCAAAACAAAAAAATTTCTGTATTCAGAAATTGATAACCTGTAAATAAGTCTTTCATGCAAAAAACGTGTAATACATGACTGAAAATCCAGATTATTACTATCAGCAATATTTTTAAGCTTTGCTCGTATAGACTTGCTATCGTTCATATACTTGTTATCAATTGTATTATTTCTTTTGTTCTTTTTTCAATTTTTATTTCATTTGAAATCATGGAAAGCAAACTCAAATTACACTTTTTGCTTTTGTAATAATTTTTAATCACTTCCATCATAATATCAGTACCAACTTGTTTTTCATATTTTATGGCATCACAAACGGTTCGTTCTAAGCTGTAAATTTTCACATCATTTTTATTCGTAATGTGTTTACTGAAAAAGTCTGTACTTAGATGATGAATTTTTGCAGGCAAATATCTGCTTGTTTTGATTTTCCCTCCGCGTTTTATTGCTAAATGAGCAACAGGTGGCATATAAGTAGATAAATTATAGTAAGCAAAGGCTGAAAACAAAAAGACTACAGCATCCGGGTACATCAAAGATACTTCTTGCCAATGATTACGTGTAGCATATTCAGGATATTTATATAGTCCACGTTTCATTTGAACAACGACTCCACGGTCAATAAGTTGTTTCAGTTCATAATAAAGATTTCGTTTTCCACGTATTTCTCTGGAAAGCAAATAGCCCTTATTTTCTTTAAAAATTTCCTTAATTACCATATATCATTTTGCACAAAGATACAACAATTTTTAAGAAATGTGGTGATTTTGTGCAATTGTTTATTGCAATTTACGATTTACAATTTGCGAATTGCAAATTAGAGCATTATTTTCTACATAAAAAAGTTTTTTCAAAAAATTATTCAACCTATAGATATTTTTTCAAGCCATACTTCCGAAAAACCGCCACTGCCAAGCTTGCGGAGAAGTTGATAGCGGTTAGCGAAAAGAGTGTGTTCTTTTATGAATCAAACTATTCAATGCAATCAATAAGTGCAGCTCACCTCCAGATTATCAAACCACACTTCATCCACATCTCCGCTGAAAAGTACGCCGATTGTTGATCCAAAAACAGTTCCACGTGCCTGATGAATTTTGGTATTGTTGGCATAGTAAATATAATCCTGTCCGTTGTATTCAATTTTCATGGTGTTCCATCCATCAACACTCTTTATTGCAGATGAGCTGTGCCATTTGCCAGAGTTTTGTCCGTCTTTTCTTTGTCCGATATAAAAATCTTGTTCTGCATCAATGAAAAAGCGGTTGCTATTGGATGAAGATGCTCCGAATATGAGGCCAAAATAACTCTTTTTAGGTCCTTTTATCATTTTTACCTGAACTGAAACATGGAATTTTTTCGCATTTTTCAAAGCATCCAGTTCTTTTGTTCGCTGATAAGTGTAAAGTGTATTGTAACTGAAGCCTTTCAAATATCCACCTTCATGTTTCCACAACATATCCTCGTCTGATGTATTGCTCCATGTCCTGCCCGATGAAGAAAAATTATCACTGTAATACCAGGGCTGCTTTTCCTTTGCTTTGTCTCTTTTGGAGATGACTTCTCTGTTGTTGGGAATTATTTTCAGGGAGTTTTCATAGGCTGTTACAGCTTTGGCATACTCGTCTCTCTTCATAAATTCATCACCCTGATTTTCAAAATCCTTCGCCTTTTGATTGGTTTCATCAATAAATGAACGTGCTTCCTCTGCATATAGTCCGGATGGATGTTTAAGCAAATATTCTTCATATGAAGCAATGGTATTTGCTTTGCTCGCTATTTTCCAGTCATTATCATCTTCGAGAGCTATGAGACTATCCCTGCGTTTCCAGTTATTCAAACTATCTATAAACAAGGCAATGTATTTGCTTTCAGGATATTTTTCCTGAAATGCGATGTATGCTTCTGCAGTATTGAGATTTTTAGCTTCATCATAATCATTGCGTTCAGTTTTGTGTGCTATACTGTCTTTTGCAAATTGTGTGTGTTCTCCCTGCGGAAAGTTTAATAAATAGGCTTCATAAGATTCAATTGTGTTTTCGCTGACAGCAATTTCCCATGCCATTAAATCTTTGTTTTGCCATGGTTTAAAAACCATCAGAGCAATGATAGCGATAATCACAACTGGTAAAATAATAAACAAAGGAATGAGTTTTTTGATTTTGCTTTTTGGTTTGGGCGACGGGGCAGGAGAGGAGGAGGGTCCCTGAACTGATGAAACACCTTCGGCCTGTGTTTTCATAATTTCTTTTTGTTCCGGAATTTCAACATCCACTTTTAGTACTGTGCTTCGTTCTTTGATGCTTTCTTCAGGATTTTCAGCTTCAATAAGATCTCTGATTGATTGCTGCTGTGTACCTACAACAGGAATTGTCCACCGACCACCGTTCATAAAAGCGCGTGCACTATCAACAATTTGTTTCATAGTGGGTCTTTTCCATGGTTCTTTTTCAAGGCACATATGCACAAGTTGCTTCAGTTCAAGACTGAAAGTGTTGGGCAAATCAGCAGCCTCAACACCACTAATGGCATAGACGCCGCCCTGTTCACCATAAGGGAGTTCATCAGTGAGTAACTCAAACATTGTCACTCCAAATGAAAACACATCATTTGCTTTGATAGGTTTACGTTCGTTGAGATCTCTGCTGAACCGTTCGGGTGACATATACGCAGTAGTTCCGCTTCCGTGAGATTGTTTGCCGATACTTTTGGTCAGTGTTCGTCTGATTTTTGT
Source organism: uncultured Bacteroidales bacterium (assembly GCA_964526285.1). Classification (GTDB taxonomy): domain Bacteria; phylum Bacteroidota; class Bacteroidia; order Bacteroidales; family DTU049; genus CAYMAZ01. The sequence continues at coordinate 3,550 of CAZGIW010000075.1, forward strand.
GCTGATACCAAAATCAGTGAGATAAAATTTGTTTTTTTCATCCATGATGAAATTTCCTGGTTTGATATCCAGATGGATAATGGGCGGTTCCTGATCATGAAGATATGCAAGAGCATCACCTGATTCAATAATAAAACGAGCCAGTTCCTGTTCTGTCATTTTTCCACAAAGCTTAGTGCAATTCCCGTTTTTCAGATACTGCATAACAAGATATGGCATACTTTCCCATTTGTCAAAATGCATGGGTTTCAGCAAGTTGTTATGATTCATATTGAAAATCAGTGAATATTCATTGGCGAAAATTTCAAGTCCGTCATCATCCAGACCAGACCCTGGAGCATAAATTTTTAATGCAATCTGTAAATTTCGTGCACCTGTGTCATTGGCAAGCCATACTTCAGAAAAACCGCCAGAACCAAGCTTTTCAACAAGCTCATAACGATTGGCAAACAGTAAGTTCTCTTTTAATATCATATCGTACTTGTGTTTTATAATTATTAAGTCAGATTATTTCTTTTTCTTTTTTTGTTTTTTGGATTGAGGTGTTTGATGTTCATTATCAACAGGTTTATTTGTCTCTGTTTTATCAGTGGTGATAATTTCGGGCAGAACCTTCACATACCAGTTAATAATCGGTGCTTTTCTTACAAATCCGCCAATATTAAACATGATATTGCCGGTACAAATTCTGGGTACCAAATAAACACCCCCAATTATATTATTTATTTCAGGTTGTTTTGTCAGTTTTGCATTGTTAAAGAAATCAGGACTTCCTTTAAAGATTGCAAATTTTAGCTGAGTTGTTTCCGATAATTCAATGTTTTCATCAGAATAAACAAACAAAACCCATCCATTGCTGTCAGTTGTGTTAAAAACTGGAGTTAATGACGGACTGCTTTGATTTTGTGATTTTAAAATCAACAATGAATGAGCAGAAAGCAGTGAGTCAGTTTCTGGATTGAGTGAAATAATTTCATAGTTAATGGGACTGAAGTTACTTTCATTGACAGAACGAATTGATAATGTTGTGTTTACAGGTTGAAGTCCATAATTTTCACTGTATTGCACAAAATTTGTGTCATTGAGCCAGGGCTGAAAGATACGTGCATCAGTAAGCAGCACACCATTGACCATAACAGCCAGCATATGGTTCCTTCCAAAGAAATTCTGATTATCAAGAGTCAGGTCTTCGTTGAGTGCTGTATCACGCATAACATAGTCCTGTCTCAAAATAAAAAGAGCTGAATCAGTAGCTGCTTTGATAAATTGCTGGTCAGCACTCATTAGTCCGAAATTAATTCTGTCATTTTGAGCGAAAACTGCCAGAGTGTTGAGTAGAATTAAAAGCAACAATGTCTTTTTCATAATAAAGATTTTTTTTATGGTTGGAATTATCTGGTTGCACTGATAGGAACAATAAATCCGATACCATCTCCAACTCCGGCTGAAATTATCCCGATAACAATAAATTCGCCGCTTTCGGTTTTGTAAAACACAGGGCCACCTGAATTGCCGTGTTCAAAGTTTCTGTCACTTGTGAGAATCACACCGCGATCAAGACCGCTTGTACTGACAACACAACTACCATAAATGGGGCTGATGTTAGATCCTGAGGTTGCAGCCATTCCAAGAGGATAGCCCAACACAACAAGATAAGTTCCCATTTCAAGATTCTTAGCCAGTTCATTATCAAACTTCAACCCATTTTGCTGGCCTACATTCATACTCGCCCAGTCAGTATAATCAATGTCTGCGATTTCAACCATATACACTTCACCATCACTATCCACAAAGGTACGCGTTGAAAAGTTTGAATTACCAGTAATAACATCATGATTGGTAAAAGTAAATGAAGTTCCTGAAGGTGATAATGCTTTAAACTTAAAAGTAATTTCGGCACCCATTTGTTCAAAAGCATTCACCAAAAGTAAATCTTCTTCACCGGCAGCTGCATAATACCATGGCTCAACCACATGCCGCGCAGTAATAAATCTGCCGTCATCAAGCATAAAACCACTACCAAATGGTTCATCAACAGGAATATCAATAAGATCACCGTCAAAGTCAACATGAAAACTCAGAAGAATAACCTGATATACTCCGGGGAATAGAGGTGCATACTGATTTGCAGTTGTTTGATTTTGAGCAGGAATGCCAGATCCTCCACTTCTTGAACGGGATATATTGGATACAGAACCCTCAAGTCGGGTAATCTTGTCTGCCATTTCTAGTCTGAGTTCTTCACTTTCAAGAAGTTGCTGGCGCAAGGAATCGGCCTGTTGTTGTGATAATTCTTTGTAATTTTCCATCTGGGCAATAACTTCGGCTGTTTTTTGATTGGCATTCCAGATTCCATAACTCAATCCGGCTATACCCAGAACAAATAAAACCATTAATACTGTTATTGCGGTTTTGTATGGTCTCAATGCCTGTTGTCTGAACAATGACAAACGTTTTGACAAACCAAGGCTGCTGACTGTATTGACCTGAGGGACAATGAATCCCATTTTGGGTCCTTCAAGAGATAGTTGAATTTCATCGCCGCTTTCAAGATACCACTGATTAGCAACAGGCCTGCCATTAACCAAAGTTTGATTGGTTTTGCTGAGTTGCTTAATAATCCATTTATCTCCTTCAGAAACAATGGCAGCATGGCGACCGCTTACAGTTTTCATGTCTTCTCCAAAACGAACCTGACATTTTGAGTCGCGTCCCATTTCTACATAATCAACAATAATTTCCTGTACTTCACCTGCTTTATGTTTAGTGGAATGTGTTCTGTGTTCAAGAACAAAATATTTGCGACCCTTGCCGCCAAAAACTGATTTCACACCAGATCCCAATGATTTGCGAAACTGGTTTTTTTGTTGTTGTTCTGTGGGTTGATTTTTCATAATTGTATGATTTTATGAATGATATATTCTGTTTATTAAATTTTCCAATATATATTGTTCTGTTTTTGAATGTAAACGTTCTTGTCTTTCCTGCAGCCTGTGATAGAAAAACATCATGATTAGGCTGAGAAAAAGAGCCACCAGCGTTGTGTCAAAAGCCACATTCAGTGCTGAAGTCACATTGACAAGGTCATCACCTGACATGTTTTGTTTTACCGCACCAAGAGACTGGGCAATTCCAATCACAGTTCCAATAAATCCAACTGAAGGAATAGCCCAGATGACATATCTGATAAGAGACTGACTGCTTTCATCATTTTCTCTGTTAATTTTTATCTGAGCGCTGAGAAGTTCCATAGCTTCAGAAGTGGATTTGTTTGTACGGTATTTTCCGCAAACCATAATAATCAATCTTGACAGCATGGATTTTTCACGTTTTTCATATGCCATCACATCAAGTTTAAGCTGAGCCACATCATTGGGTGAAAGAACCCAGTTGTCTTTTTCTGGAAGCAGGTTTTTTGCAAATGCTTTTTCATGAAATCTCAGTTCTTTGAAAATACCTGAAATCTCAATCATGGCATAAAAAAACAAAAAGAATGTAAATGCCTGTATCAGTCCAAGTGGCATATTGCCACCAAGTAATGTCATGATTCTGAGCATGGAACTACTTGAATCTGAAGTGCTGAGTGAATTGTATGCAATTACAATGATAAAAATCAAAATGGATGTAATTCCCACACTGATTATGACTGAAAGAAATCTATTGTTCATATTCTATTGCTTGTTCTAATTAAAACTAAAATTATCCTGATTCAATCTGATTGTTCCGATTTTTATGAGTCCTGACACATCTCTGGCGGTATGACTGATTCTTTTTTGTGGCAAATCAATTCTGAATTCTTCAGGTTTGTTGGGGTGCATGACTACATAGCCATTTACATCAACAGATTGATTTGTTTCTGTATATAGATGATAATATACTTCATAGGTTCCTGGCACAATTTGTTTTTGAAAAAACAGCTCATAAATATCTTCTCCTTCACGTCTTTGAGTGATATCTGTGAGCAAATTTCCCCAGTTTCGGTTCATGTTTTTCCTTTTGTAGTTGACAAATTCACCATTTGAAGTGTTTTTTATATGCAAATCCACATCCAGATTATCAGGCCATGTGATGACAATTGCAAATTTGGCATCAACTCCGAAAAGAACCTGCCCCTGACCGCTTCCCTGATTTTCTGATTGAACAGGAATTTGTTCAAGTGCTTCCTGTAGTTGCTGACGTGTTTGATCAAGTTCAAGCTGAAGTCGCTCTCTTTCCTCTTCACAGGTTCTTAAATCCTCTGCGAGCTGTGTCACTTCTTCCTGAAGCTGATTCATGGTTTCACGCATTGATTCAAGCTGTTGCTGAATTTGTTCATACAATTCTTCAGGTATGGAATTTCTTGCCAGTTCAATTAAATCTTCAAGTTCTTCCATCTGAACTTCCATTTTATCGAGAGTCTCAATTGCATCAGCTTGTTCATGGGTCATTTTTGGAATAACAACAAACAAAATAATAACAGCAGCCAGTGCTCCGGATAACAAATCCAGAAATGATACACTGAAAATACTGATTTCTTTTTTTGCCATGAACAGATTGTAGATTTATTGTTTTGCCTGAATTTTAATTGTTGTATCTCCAATAGTAATAATATCACCTGCCTTTATTTTACTACCGCTTTTATCAACCCTGGTTGAATTTAAATATGTGCCATTGGTTGATTCCTTCCATTTTCTTGATTCCATGTCCCACTGACCATCACGAATAAACCATCCGTTCATAGAGGGGATACATTCTATAGTGCAATGTTTTCTTGAAATATAAAGAGTTTGATAATCTTCAATTTCAATTTCGTTTGATTCAGAACGCCCCATATTAAAAATGTTTCTGGCAGACGGATTGAGTTTGTATGTTCTTTCAGGTTCTACACCCTGTAGTATCTTTAAGTTGATTTCGTCAGTGTGAGAAAGCATAGCATGAACCGGAATATGATTTTCTGCATCAAGTTCATGTAAAATAATGTCAACATTTTCAATGCGGTTTTCAAATTTAGCCTGCATACACTGGCGTAAAATATCAGCCCACTTAGGGGGCATTTTTGAAAAAACTGAATGATCAACAATATTTCCTTCTTTTCCATTTCTCATAAAATCTGCAATGTCAGACTCATTTTCAAGAGGCCCCCATGGGTATTCACCACCGCTAAACATTTCATATATCATCACGCCCCACGACCAAATGTCAGTTCTGGGTGTTGTGGTACTGAATTTTTTTGAGCTTACAAGTTGTTCAGGAGCAATATAAGCATATGTTCCGAAAGTTTCTTTTACATTTCCAAACATATTGGGAATTGTACCTCTTTTGATGTGATGATTTACAAAAGCAGAAATACCAAAATCAGTAATCAGTGCCTTTCCGCCTTCTTCAATCATCACATTTTCAGGTTTCAAATCTCTGTGGATAATTCCTGTCTGATGCAAATCTCTCAATCCTTTTAATGTATCATACCCTATCATCTGAATTTCCTGTAAACTCAATGAGCCTATTCTGTTTCTCAGGTCTCCACCTTTGATAAAATCCATGATAAAAAAAGGATTATTTTCAATAAGTCCAAATGCTTTTGAATTAACAAGATGGTCACTTTTTGTCTGTGCGGCATGATATTCTCTCAAAAAACGTTCGCCTATGGCTTCTTTTTGTTCTTTATGGGCTACTTCCCAAAGTTTTAGCAATTTCAATGCATAAGAAACATGGTTGTCACTTACTTTATAAACCACTCCAAAAGTACCGCTTCCCAAAATCTTTTCAGTTTTGTAGGGTCCTATCATTTGACCTGCGTGGAGGTCAACGCGATACGGAATCTCGTTGAGAAAAAATTTGGAAGGGATGTCAAATCGAACATTCATAAGTATGAAAGGAATTTTCTATTTGGAAAAAATGAATTTTCGGTTGCCCATGAGGATAATATCACCGTCCTGTACTTCAAAATAATCTCCGGCATACACAAAAGTAGTTTTGTGAGAACTTTCATCTTTCACATACCATTTTCCGTTTCGATTGACAAAAGTTGCCTGTTTTGAAGAAATTGTATTGTTATCAGGCTCAAGTAGTTCCCGACCAACCTCAATGGTGTCTGAATTTGCTTTTATTCTCACATCAGGCAAATCACCGTCAAATTCAGTTTTAACAGGAGTGAGTACAAAACCTTTTGAATAAGGGTCAATGGTTCCTTTGGGATCAAGTCCTTTTTTCCGCATTTGCTGATTGTTGCTCTGTCCCTGTGGTGTTTGTTGTTCAGACTGATTTCCAAATTTATAGCCGCAATTGTTGCATGCGCCTGAGCCTGGAATTACAGGGCGTCCGCACTGAGGACAATCCCATGGATCAGTTTCAGCAGCCTGCCCTTTAATTGTCCCTGCAACAGGTCCCTGCGAAGTGGACTGAATATCACCTAATCCTGGATCTACAATTGAACCACTCAAAGGGGCATTGCATTTTTCACAGCGTGCAAGCCCTGCAGGATTGTCATAACCACAATTATTACATCTCATAATTTATAATTTTTAAAGTTAGTGAATATTAAATTTTATCAATAGCAGATTTTAACTGCTTTTTGTAAGCACCTAGTGCTCCGGATGCAGCATCAGGGATTGCCTTGACAATATTGTCCAATACTGTTTTTAACTGGTTTTTATCGCGATATCCTGTCTGGTCTGAACCAGAAGGAGTATGTGTCATTGCTTTTTTACACGAATTGATGACAGATTCCTTTTCAGGATATTCTTCTGCATCTGCACGCTCATAGAGTTTGACAATTTTTTGTAACAGGTCAACAATACTGGGATAATCCTCAATTTTTATTAAACCACTGTTGTCTGGTGTGTCGTTGTTTTCTGAAGTGTTGGTATTGTTATCAGGATTCACTGAACTTTCATCTGTGTTTGGTTTCTTTTTATTGATATTTTGCTCATTATTACTGATTTTATTATTTTCCTCTTCACCATTGATTTCGTCTTCATTGAGAACTTCGGTTTGTTCGTCAACTGATTTGCTTTTGAATAAAGAATCATATGCATAAGCTCCTGCCAGTGCAATAACGACGCCCAGAATAAAAAATAAAAACGCTGCCTTCCATTTTAGTTTATATATGATTTTGTATTCTGTTTTAACTTCCACATTTTGCTCATTCACGGAATGGTTTGGTTTTTCTGTGTTTGCATATACAGGCATCTCAGCAGGTCTTGTTTTTGCAAAATCACCAAATGAAGCAAGAATAAGAGTATTGTTGTCATGTCCTCCTTCCGAATTTGCATCATCAATGAGAGATTGGCAGACTGAAGACAAATCGTCTGAACCGTAAAAATGCTTTTCAATAATTGAGTCTTGCAACATGGCATTGAGTCCGTCAGAACACAACAGCATAACATCACCTTCTTCCAGATTAACGGATGTATATGATGGTACTGGATTGGTTTTGGGATCGCCCATAAACTTGGTGATGATATTACTTTCGGGATGGAAAAATGCCTGCTCATATGTAATTCGACCCTGATCAACCAATTCCTGAACATAACTGTGATCCTTCGAAACAGGTTTTAGTTTTCCTTGCCTGAACATATAGCATCTGCTGTCTCCAATCCAGTAAACATGTGCCTGTTTATTGTAAATGAATGACATAATCAGGGTTGTGCCAATTTCACCTTCTTTGGCATTTTTTTTGGCAAAATCCAAAATGTTGTTGTTGATATTAATAAAAAGTTCATTAAAAAAACCTTTGAGTTTGCCGGAATCAGCATTCATAAGCTTTTCAGCATTTTCAAATGCAAAATCACGGCTTGTTTCAACAGCAATACGTGATGCTTCTTCGCCCATTTCAAGGCCACCCATCCCATCAGCAACAACAAGCAAAATGGGCTGATTGTCAATGTCAATGACTGATTCTTCGTAAAAATGCCAGTCCTTTTCTGAAATGTTTACTGAATAGCCATGAAAATCTTCATTATTCTGCCTGACCATACCAACATGTGTGCGGGCAACAATTCCTGTTTTGTTTTGCAGTGTTCCGGATTTCATATAATATTTTTTTTCAAAATTAATTAAAAATGTATGATAAGAATATGTGTTTGTGTATTTTTTAACAGTTTAGAAATTGATTTTTTACTGAAAAAAATGGTTTTCCCAGTCTATTTGGGTGTCGCCAACCTTAATTTTGTCTCCTTTGTAAATGCAGAATTTTTTCACAGATTTGCCATTCACAAATGTTCCGTTTGATGAATCCATGTCCTCAATATATAAAATATTGTCAATGTCAGTGTATATTTTGCAGTGATGTCGGGAAACCCTGCCATCATGCGATATGACGATGCTATTGTCCGGACTGCGACCAATTGTAATGCTTTTTTGTTTGGTTGTAACAATGGTCGGTTGCAAAAGGGGTGTGGTTGATTTGAGTTTTTCCTGCCTGGTTAGTGGTTCGGGTGGAGTCTGAATTTCTGAGATTTCCTTTTTTTGTGCAGAAACCTCATTAAATTGATTGGCTTGCTTCTTTCTTTGCTGCCTTCTGTTTCGTGATTTCTTTACTGATATAGAAATCAAATGAATAATCAGGTAGATGGCAAAAATTACTCCCATTGCAATGAACTTCACTGCATATCGGGGAACCTCAAGAAGAATCATTTCAAGACTCATAAGTAAAAGTATCGATGTTATCAATTAGAATAAAAAACAGTTCATAATTGAAATTATTCACCTGACAAAAATAATATGATATTAATAGTTTAACAATATATTTTTCAACAAATGAACAAATTAATCTTTTATTCAATTGTTAAAGAGTTCATTTGTAAAAACCTAAGGTTTGCCTGATTGTTAATAAAATTTTTAAAATAACCAGTTTGTTCCGATATACAGTCCGCTTGAACCGTTGCTTTGTGAAAATGCACGTCCGTAATTTATTGCAAGCACAAAATTTTCATTCAATGCAATGTGAAGTCCGCAACCTGAAGTCATATGTAGCACAGATTCCTCATTAGAGAGAAAGTTGGCAACAGGATCTGACTGATAGTAAGAAAGTTTGATTGGTTTTGTAATGTATCCTGCATCAAAAAATGGATTGAGTGCAATATACACATTTTGTTTTTTTGCAATAAACCGAAACACTTTCCATCGAAATTCAAAATTACCAAAAGCAAAACCGTCCCCTGTAATTCGATTTCTCAAAATGCCGCGAAGTGATTTTGCTCCGCCAAGCCCCTCAGTGATTGTGGATGGAGAATATGAACTCATCATCAATGTTTGAAAATAAAAGGGAGCATTTCCGTTAATTGTTTGTTGCCAGCCAATCCTGTAAACAAATGTAAGTCGCTTGGGAAAAATGGTAAAATATTGACGGTGTGTCACTGCCAGTTTGGTGAATTTATTTTCTTTGTTTGCCAGAAATGAAGGAGCTGTCATCATAATGGCCTCACTCCAAATGCCATTTGATGGATTGGCTTCAATATCACGGGTGTCATAAATCAGTCCCAGTTTCAGCATTTTTAAATTGCCGCCGTCTGCTTCTTTCAAAGGAATAATGCCAGATTGAACATAATAATCATACAGTGTCATCGTATCCGGGAGCAGGTCAGACTGTTCTTTTCCCTTGTTCAATTGGTCAATATTCACTGGGGCTATCTGGTAGTCATACATCGCTGCACCAGCAAGCCATCTGAATTTTTTTGAAGTGATATTGCCTTGAAAATCAGCATACGTGCGTAACATCTTGCGTTCGTGCCTGTAAAACATTCGTGAAATATATTCAGGCGAATCTGTGTTTTCAATTTCAGGAAAATATAAAGATTGAGAACCATTGAAACCATAAAAATCAAGTGCTTGTTCTGTGAGCCAACTCAGATCTGCCGTTACTCTGATATCCTTGTTTTTAAACAAATAGCCCGAATCAAAGAACAACTGATTGAGTCCGCTGCCTTTTGTGGTACGTGCAATTTCAAGATATATTGAATGTTTGTAATTTGGATAGGTACTCCCATCACCGAAGTTGTAAAAATTCACAAGTCCGCCATATTTAAATCCAAGGTCACTGTCATAGGCAATGGAGGGCAGCAAACCAAATGTCCATCCTTTTTTAATGTTTTGATTTGGAACTGAATCCTGCTGTGCATTTGCAGAAACTGCCAATGAAATTATCAACATATAAATTATCAGTTGTTTTGTCATGCTTTTTAAATGTGTATTAATTAGTAAAAACTTTGTAAAATCCATGCCATACCCACTCCCAGATAATTACCAATAGCATATCCAATGATTCCCACAGTTAATCCAGAAAGAATAATTTCCTTGTTTTTGAGTGATGCTGCTACAACAGGGACAAAAGGAGGGGAGCAGGCCAGTGCAGTTGCAACAATAATCACATTGTCGGTGTCCACTCTGAATATTTTTGCCAGAAAAATGTGAATTATAAATGAACCAAACACACAGAATGTGATGTATAAAAGAAGATGTATTTCAGCTGTTCCAAAGTTTGTAAAATCTGCCATGGATGCCACCACAAGACTGAATATGAGAATGAAATACATGCCCATATCAAATGTTCTTTTGATTTTGTTGACTGCCGGAATGAGAGATGCTAAAATGCCCAGAGTTGTAATGCTTAATATGGCAACAGCCATGGATGTGTTTTCGGGGACAAGCATACTGAGTCCGCCTCCCACTGCAAAAATCATTACTGAAATGCCAAGTGCCCCCAGCAATGGGAACAGGGTTTCTTTTTTAAGAAATTTGAAAAAGTCGGAATGTTGTGGTTTGGGGTTATGATTGACCTGAATATTATTGTCAATTCCTGTTTTTTTGTATGGTCTGAGAAACAAGTTCAACACGCTTTGTCCCACTGACATAACAAAAAGAAGAAAAACAGCACTGAGTACCATGTCGTAGGTGTGTGTGAGGATGTAGGTTTCTTCATCAACATTGAGAGCCAGTTTGATTGATGCCAGATTTGGAGTTCCTCCTGTATAAACTCCGGTGAGCAGTCCTGATATTTTCCATGGTTCATTCAGATGTTCTTTCAACATAAAAAAGCCGGCAACAACGGGAATAATAATTGACACAATGCCAAGAATCAGTGATAAAAATGTTCCTGAAATTTTTGAAAACCAATGTCTGATGTTAAGTGAAAACAATAGAAGGGGCAATGCCAAAGGGATTGTGACAGTGGTGAGTATTTCATGAATCTTTGCAGAATTATCAGGCAGTAAACCTGAATTACCAATAATCAGACCTGTAATATATGCAATAAGAACAGCCCCAATTTTTGCTGCAAAAGGGGAGCGATGCGTGATATAAAGTATGAACGCAGGGAATATAATATAGAAAGCGGTGAGCAATAGCACAGATTTTTTTTGCAAAATTAAAACAAAAGTAGAATAGCTCTTCTCAATAATTTGAACGTTGTCATTGTTTTGATTAGCTCGAGGCTGTATCAAAACCAACATCTACCGGAAATTATTATTGCCCCAACTTTAGGGTGTGCGCTGATTTTCAGCGACTTACTCCCTTTAGGGAAGGGGCAAATAAGTCGGTGAAAATCAAAAAATGAGCGTTTTGAGACAGCCTCTTAAATAATTTTTCAAAATAAACACAACCTCATGTAAGGCTGAATTGTAATTCATGAATAAGCCCGAAACAAATTATCTGAATGAGGTTAAAACAGAATAACTCTGAAGTTTGCCCGACTGATCGTAGTATTCAGAACGAACTTCACCAACTCCAACAGCATACCATGTTTTTACTGAAGATTTCACCGAAAACATCATCTTCATTTCTGAATCCCAGGTCATTTTAACACAATCAAATGTTCCTGCTGGTGTTGTGATTTTTTCAAATTTCTCTACCATTCTGTTTGTAAAACTGACATCCTGGCTGTAAGCTCCCATTCCCTGCATATTGACAGACATCTTAACCCAGGCATCAGGAAGTTTTTGTCCTTCACTCACGCCTGTTGGAATTTCCATGTTTGAAGATTCAATTTCTAAATCAAAATCTTCTCCTAAATTTTCTGTAGCCAGAAAAGATGTCATATCAATATAGAATTTGCCATTTTGACAAAAAGTCGTGAATGATTGCTTGTTAACTTCTTTGTTTTTTGAGTCAAAAGTAGTGGTTTCAATAGAAACAAGCAAGCCCCCATCTTTTTGCTGAATATCAGTAACAGCTGATTTGTTTATTGATTCAACCTTGTCTTTGGCATTGTAGTTAGTAATCTCCCATGTTTTTCCAATTTCTGAAGGGAAATAATTGTCACAGGATTGAGAGTACATTGTGCTTGCTGCAAAAGCGCAGAAGCATACAGTTAAAATAAGATGTTTCATAGTCTTTTTGGTTTTTTAAATTCTTTTGCAAAATTATAATAATATTCTCAAACTTCAGCACTCACCTCATAAATTAAAGTGATTGAAAAAATAAGTGAGAAATATAAAGAAAATGCTGGATATTGGTTTGTTGATTTGCTTCTTAACTCTGTTATCACCATTTTCCGCCGGCACCACCACCACCAGTTCTGCCACCTCCCCATGAGCGTGAGGATGATGAAGAAGATGACCCACCTGAATAGGAACGGGATGATGATGAACTGCTGCTGCCTTTGTATGAATAGCTGCTGCTGGATGATGATTTTGTTAATTGTGGCATGATATGAATTTCGGAATATTCATCATTGCAATACAGACACTTGTATTTTATTTCTCTTTTTCCACTTTTTTCATAAGTAGGAACTTCAATCATCTTTGTTTCTGACGATTTACTTGTTTTATTATTGCATGATTTACAATATCTGAAGAAATCAAAGTGCTTCGCTTTTAATCTGTAAGCATGTATATGATTGTTTTTACATTGCATGACTGAAAACCGACTCACATCATATTTGATTTCGGTTTTTTTTCCTTCATCCAATATGTCTTCAGCTTCTTTGCTGCCAAAAAGCTGTACAGATGCTTTACAAGTAATACAACCAGATGGGAATTTATGGAGATTGTGTATGGTTTTTCTATTTTGATTTTTTATAAATAAAAAAGGAAAAGGCATGGTGATGATTTTGCTGGGGGAAGGTGCAAATTGTTGAATATTATATGCTTTTTCGAATTCATTTCCGCTGATTTGTTCAACATATTTCATTTTTAATGTGTGCAGGATATACTGGACAGAAATATTCATCAGATAAATATACATAATTATAAAAAATATCTTGCTGAAAATTGGAACTGACACAAACAAAAGTATAAGAAGAAGAAAAATAATTCCTGGCAGCACGTAGATAGTGAACAACTTCATCTTTTTATTCTTGTTCCAGAAATCAGGACTGTTTAAATAATTTGGAGTGTGAACATAATAATTATCGTTTTCTTTTGAAACTAAAGTGGGTTTTGGAAGAATTTTGTTTTCATTTTTCAATTCTCCGAACGTAATTGACAGAATTCCAATAAACAATAATAAAGCATAAATCATTATTCCCACCCAAAAAAAACCGCTCCAATAGAGCCATGTGTAATTAAATGGCAATTCAGTAAAATCCTGTTTGTCATTTCTTGTGTAATAATCTTCTCCCTCATAAATGACTTTGACAATTTCATTGGTGGTTTCTGTCAATGCCTTATCTGCATCTCCGTTTCTCAGGTGTGGAAGAAGATGTTGTTCTCCGAGAGTTCTCAGTCTTGCATCGGTAAGCAAATGCTCCAGTCCGTATCCTGTTATAAACCTCCAGTCGCGACTTTCCATGATGAGTAATAAAAGCAAACCGTTGTCTTTATTTGCTTTTCCAATACCTCTTTTTTCAAATAATTTCACTGCAAATCCAAATGCATCATATCTGGTTTCATCAATGTTTTTCAATATCACTATGGCAAATTCAGCACCGGTTGAATCTGTCATTTTGCCAATTAAAATATTTAGCTCTGATATTGTTGATGCCTGCAAATATCCGTCAGGGTCGGTTACAAAACTCCCTGCAGAAATTGGGTCGGGCACAGTTTCGGGTGTCCACTGTGCACTGATGCTGATTGAAAATATCAACAGAAAAATAGTCAGGGATAGTTTGTTCATGTTGTTGCTTTTGAATTACAAAAATAGAGATTGTTGCCGATAGTTTATGTCAAATTGTTATTTTTGTAAAAAAAAACAATGAAACGATTTGCTGAAGTAGCCACATTTCAAAATTCTGATAAATGGGAAGCATCCATTGTTCGTCAGACTGAAATGTATAAAAAAAGCGATGATATTCGCAATGAATTTGCCCGCGACTACAATCGCATACTTCATAGCAATGCATATCGACGGCTGAAACATAAAACTCAGGTATTTTATGGCACCCGAAATGATCATATCTGCACCCGAATTGAACATGTGCAGCATGTTGCAGCCATCAGTTCTACAATTTCTCAGGAACTGGGACTGAATATTGACCTTGTTTCTGCTATTGCGTTAGGGCACGATTTGGGTCATGCTCCCTTCGGGCACGAAGGCGAAACCATTTTGTCAAAACTTGCACAGAAAAGCGGAATGCAGAAATTCTGGCACGAACAAAACTCTCTGGTGGTGGCCGATAAAATTGAAACTCTTGCTGGACTGGATGGCAAAAGACGAAACCTCAATCTTACCTATGCTGTTCGCGATGGACTTATTTCTCACTGCGGTGAAGTGGATGAAAACGGACTGAAACCACGCGATGAAGCTGTTGATTTATACAGCATTGAGCGTCCCAATCAATATGCTCCTTTCACATGGGAAGCCTGTGTGGTGAAAATTGCCGACAAAATTGCCTATCTGGGCAGAGATATTGAAGATGCTCTCCGCTTGAAAATGCTGAATACCCAACAACTTGATGAATTGAAAGATACACTTAAGACTAATTTCGGTTCAACCATCGAAAAAGTAAACACAACTAATCTTGTGCATGGATTTATTCTTGATCTTGTTGAACACTCAACTCCCGAAACAGGCCTTGCATTTTCAGATGAGTATTTTCAGTTGATGAACAATATTAAGAAGTTCAACTACAAGCATATATACAAGCACAAGCGGCTCATGTATTACAACAAATATGCGGCTTTGATTCTGGAATCAATTTTCGAAGCCCTTGATGATGCATGGGATACACTACCCGGACTGTCAGGTTTGCTAAGGTTCTATCCTCAGCTGACAATGAATTTTCGCAACTGGCTTGTGAGATATACCGATCTGGATGAAGACGACAAGGCCATGCAGGAATACGAAATTCCGGTGGTTTACAAAATTGGCAACAGGCAGCAATACTCAGCGGCAGTGTTGATGTATATTGCACTCATGTCAGATTACTATGCGCTTGAGCAGTTTGAACAATTGGTGGCGTTTAAGTAGGTGTTTCTCGCAAGGGTAGCGCTTCCCATCGGGATCCCTTTGGGAAAACGAGAGTCATTCGTTGTTCGGTTGCGAGAGGCGTAACGGCTGCGTTGTACGGTGTTCGGCTCTGCCAGGCTGAAAGCCTGAATTTATTTCAGCTCGTGGCAGCGCCACGAGATCTGAATAACCATCCATAATGCTTCGCTCTGTAAGAGCAGCTTAATACTTAGGTTATTTCCTGCAGAGACTCCTATGGAGCGGTGTGCGGTTGCGAGGCTGTATCAAAACGCTCATTTTTCTTTTATTTTCTGTGTGTTTACCCCAAATCCCCTAAAAGGGACACACAGAAAATAAAAGAAAAATATTGTGCTATACTTCTGAATTTCAGCGAGTTTTACCCCTATTTCCTGGTTCGGTGTGGTTCACCGACCTCCCACGTTACATTTATCACACCAAACCACAATCGCGACAAATTCCCCTCATGGAGGGGTGGCCGCTTGCATGCCATCAGCTGCAAAGGCCGAAAT
>CAZGIW010000076.1:0-15464 GCA_964526285.1 uncultured Bacteroidales bacterium
AAGGTGTTTCAGGAAGGAAATTGGATAATAAGACACGTTTTTTAGCCACAAATTCACCAATAAACACGAATAAGCTCGTTAATTCTGCAAAATCCATCACACAGATTCAAATTCTGAAAGATTGAAAGCAAGCTTTCTCTGTCATAATTTTAATCTGTGTCAAAATTAAATCTGCTGGCGCTGATTTAATTTTCTGTTTTCATGGCTTTTGCAGAAAAATAGTTCAAACGAATTACACTCTGATAACTCATCGTTGTGATTTGTGCATGCACAGATTTTTTAGCAATACAAAAAGTTGTGATTGTTTTATAAATTCCTGTGCGAAGGGCTTTAGCCCTGAGCAAATGAAAAAATAAAACAAGACAAATAATCACATTAGCAACGGGCTTCAGCCCGTTGAAAAAGGAACAAAACTTTTTGTTTTTGGCAAAAAATTTGCCCAAACAGAGACCTTCAGAAAAAGACAGATTCTTTTGCAAATTTTGTGACAAAAACATAAACGCTGGATGTGTTTAGAAATGGACAAACCTTTTGTATTGTTAGTATCAAATATTCGTAAAAATTGTTGTATTATTCCCATGGTCGCATCCCAATTTATCACTATGTGATCGGGATAAATCGTGATAAATGATAATTTGGCTAAACAAACTACAATATTTTTTTTGTAGCGAGAAGGAATCTTTTTTATATTTGCAAAAAATCAATTTGTCATGAAAAAGAGAATTTTTATAGCATTTATTGTTTTGTTTTCAGTGCTTCATTGCAGCTCAACCACATGGTTTCCCGAAAAAAAGAAATGTCCTTTGTGTAATTCCACCAATGAGTATATGGTTGTTGGAAGCTACGGAAGTTACATATACAGCTGGCCGTCAAAATATCAGTTTATTTTCTGGCCATCAACAGATGGACAGGTTTTGTATTGTTGTACTGATTGTAAGCTTACTTTGTTCATGTGGGATTTTGAAAGTATCCCTGATGAGCTTGCTGATTCACTTAAAACGTATCTGAAGACAGTGGATTTGGACAAAAAATACAAAAAATATTATGAAATTCCCATGTCGCTCAGACTTGAGATAGCAGAAGGTGTTTATAAAATAATGGGACAAAATGATGATTGGTGGTGCTGGTTCTATCGTGTGATGGGGTATCATTATGAAAATGAAAATGAAGAAAACAAAGCACTTCAATCACGAAAAACTGCATTAAACATTGCAGGGCAATTGTTTGAAGATGAGTCGTATGACGGCAGGCAAAAGGAATATTTGTTTATTATGGCCTCCATGCTGCATTTTACTTATGGATATGATGAGGCTCTTCAAATTCTTGACAAGGCAAAGGAATATACTTTTTCTGATCCAACCGTTTCAGCTGAAGATGCTGCCAATTTTAATGAATATCTGGATACACTGCTTTCAGAACTGAAAGAAATGGTTGTGAAAGCAAAAAACTAAGAGAAATAGGATTCAATAACATTTGCAATTCTTTGCAATTCATTGTTTGTCATGGCTGTGCCCGATGGGAGGCAAACTCCCTGATTGAAAATCTTTTCAGCAACACCATTGGTATATGCCGGGTAATTATTAAACACCGGTTGCAGGTGCATGGGTTTCCATATATGGCGTGATTCGATATTGTCGGTTTCAAGTGCTTCAATAAATCCTGCAGGTGTTTTTCCTCCTGTTTTTTCAAAATCAATAACAATACAACTCAGCCAACGGCTGCAGTTGCTGTTGGGGGGTGTTTCACAAAACACAACTCCCTCAATATCAGTAAATAGTGATTTGTAAAACTGAAAAATCTCATTTTTTTGTCTGACTCTTTGATTGAGTACTTTCATTTGTCCGCGACCGATTCCCGCCAGCACATTACTCATTCGGTAGTTGAACCCAATTTGTGTGTGATGATAGAAAGGAAAGTTATCTCTGGCCTGAGTTGCCAGAAAGCGGGCGTGCTGAATAAGCTCGTCATTATCTGAAATCAATGCGCCACCACCGGAAGTGGTGATGATTTTGTTTCCGTTAAAGGACAATATTCCCATTTTTCCATAAGTGCCGGTGTGTTTATTATTCACTTTGCTTCCCAAAGATTCGGCGGCATCTTCAATGACAGGGATATTGAATTCATCAGCAATGGCAGTAATTTGTTCAATTTTTGCCGGAACGCCATACAGGTGCACGGGAAGAATTGCCTTTGGTGTTTTTCCTTTTTTTATTCTGTCTTCAATTGCAAATCGGAGCAGTTCAGGACACATATTCCAGGTGTCATTTTCTGAATCAACAAACACCGGAATGGCATTTTGATAAATGATGGGATTCACTGTTGCAGAAAAAGTGAGTGAAGACACCAGAACTTCATCACCCTGTTGCACTCCAAGATTAATCAGAGCCAGGTGTATGGCTGCGGTTCCTGATGAAACGGCTGCAACATGTTTAATGTTAAGATAATCAGCAATTTCCTTTTCAAAAGCATCCACATTTGGGCCAATGGGAGCAATCCAGTTTGTGTCGAAAGCTTCCTGCACAAAGTGTTGTTCATGTCCGCTCATATGGGGTGGAGAAAGAAAAATGCGTTGCTTCATCAAAAATTAACTTTTGTTCTGAAAATTGTTGCAAATATAATTTTTAAATCCAGAATAAAACTATGTTTATGATAATATCTCAGGTTTATTCTTACTTTATCAGGAAAAATCACTTCGTCATTGTATTTCACAAAATCTTCAACGCCTGCAAGCAATTCTTCCTCGTTGGCATATTTCAGGGTGGCAGGACCTGTAATTCCCGGTCTCAGTTTTAGTATTTTTCGATCATCGCCCTTAAGAACATCAGCATATCCGGGCACATCGGGACGTGGACCTACAAAACTCATTTGCCCGGTGAGTACGTTCCACAATTCGGGCAGTTCGTCAAGTTTGTATTTTCTTAAAAAAGCTCCGGTTTTGGTGATTCTGCTATCTCCTTTCACACTGACAGTGTTTTTGCTGTCATTTTTTTTCATGGTACGAAACTTAATCATTCTGAAAAGTTTGCCGTTTTTTCCCACGCGTTTCTGAATAAAAAACACAGGAAAACCGCTACTGACGGCAATAAAAAAACTGATAAAAACAATAAAAGGCAGCAAAAGAATCAGCCCCAGCAGAGCTGCAATACGGTCGAAGATAAATTTAACAATATTTTTCACTGGAATTAAAATAAGCTGATATATTTTTGAGCAAGAACTTTGTATGAGTGATTATCAATAACATATTTTTTACCGTTTTCTCCAAGTTGCAGAAGTTTGTTTTTGTCAGTCTCAAAAAGTTGAATAATTGCTTCTGCCAAAGCAGTTTCATTTTCCGGTTCAATGGTTACACCGCATTTTGCTTCTTCAACGGGTTTGTTGCCTGAATCAATTGAGTATATGATAGGTTTTTCTGCCATCATATAATCAAAAAGTTTGTTTGGAGAAACACCAAAACGGAACAAGGCTTCTTTTTTAAGTCCAATATAACATACATCGAATTTTTTCAGCACAGAGGGAATAAGTTCCTTCTGTATGGCATTGATAAAAGTAATGTTCTTCAAGTTTTCAGCCTGTTGAACAAGTTTATGTTTTTGGTCGCCTTGTCCCACAATCACAAAATGAATGTTTGCATTGTTCTGTAATGTCCGCGCGGCCTCCACAAAATAATCAAGTGCATTTGCAGTGCCCAATGTGCCTGCATATCCGATAATAAATTTATTGTCAGGAATTTGATTGCAGATTTTTTCAGGCAGGGTGATGTTTGAATGAGAATTGTCAGTTGAAATTCCGTTTGAGATACAGATAAATTTTTCTTGCTTCATTCCACTGTTCTGCATATGACTTTGTGCATTTGACAGAAGAGAGACCACATGATTGGCATGCTTGTAGCCATATTTTTCGAAATATCTCATGTAAATTACCAGAGGATGAAACTTGCTCAGATTTCCAACTTCCTGCAGAGTCAGAGGCCAGATATCACGAACTTCAAACAGGAGTTTTGCTTTAAATTTTTTGCAGAATTTATGAGCCTGAATAAGAGGAAATAAAGATGGAGATGAAACAACAATTGCATCAGGATTTGGTAAAAGATTCAGGGGTAGTTTTTTTAGTTTTCTTTTGAAAGCCATCATATTCAAAAAACGTCCTGCACTGATTGATTTTGAGTATTCGGGGGTTTTTATCCAACAATACGTCATGTTTTCAATGTTTTCAACAGTATAGTTTCCTGTAATTGTTGGTTGATTTTTGTGCAAATGAGAATAAGAACCTGAAATAATCACCACCTGATGTCCCTGTTTTATCCATTCTTTGCCAAGATAATAGTGTCGGTATTCCATTCCATGAACGGATGAACCGGCATATTGGTTAATAATCCAGATGGTTTTTTCTTTATTCATTTCCGGGTTGTTTTAACAGTTTTGAATAAAGAGTAAGGAGTTTTTTTTCTTCAGACTTCCAGTTATATTTGTCTTTCACAGCTTCGATTCCATTTTTGCCCATGAGCATTGATTTTTGTTTGTCAGAGGCAATGCATAAAATTGCATCAGCAATGGATTGTGGAGAAGACGGGTCAACGCAAATTCCGCAATTGTTTCCTTCGATAATATCACGCCACAGTGGAAAGTTAGATCCTATCACTGGAAGTCCGGATGCCATATATTCAAAAATTTTGTTAGGTTGAGCGTTTATATGGTTTTCTGCAGGCAAAAAACTAACAATTCCTGCAATAGATTCAGATTTGACTTGTTGAGCAACTTCTCTGTTGATAAAGCCAAGTTCATTCACATATTGCCAACCAGCTGACGATTTAATTTTGTCTTTGAAATGACCTTCGGGAAAATCGCCTGCCAGATCAAGTGTAATGCCATTACACAATGCCATGGCATCAACAAGGGGAAGAATTCCACGAATTTCTGAAATGCCTCCGATATAACAAACTTTATTTTTTTTAGTTTTCAACATATCATCTGAAAAATCAATCTCGTTTTCAAGCGGGAAGTTATTGATATCAACTGATTCTTGGTGAAGTGCAGTAAAACGTTTTTGAATGAAAGGGGTTGCACAGCAGACTGCAGAAAACTTTTTTACGGATTTGTTTTCATATTGTTCAAAAAAGAAAGAAATTATTCGTGCAATGAATTTATTCAGATATGGTTTAGAAAGAATTTGTCGGGGTACATCTTCGTGCACATCATAAATCACGATTTTTCCTTGTTGTGCAAGTTTTTTGCCAACGGGGATTAATTCAGGGTCATGAAAATGATAAATCTGAGCATCTTGTTCAATGGCAATTTTTTCAATTTGCTTTCTGCCCTTTTTCATTCTTTGTTTACGACTCTGAAAAACATGTCCGGCGTTGATTATTCTCACATTTTCCACAATCTGGTCAATGGCTCCGAAGGCGATGAGACTCACATCATAATTGTGTTTAGCAAGAGATACACACTGTTTTTTAAATATGCGAATGTCATTCCAGCAGTGAACAGAAGTAAGATGGCAAACCTTAATCATGACGAATCTCAGAGGTTAGGGTTGTTTCTTTGTTTCTTGTCAATTTTTCCAGTGAATATGCCATCAGTGTCAGCAAAATCCAGTTCATGGGGAAAGAAATAAAAGCACTTGGTCCGTTTGAAACAAGAATATATGCAGGTATTCCAAAAAGCAGAAAGAGGCTTTCAACGGAGAGATTATGATAAAAATAATACTGAAGTCGTTTTGCAAATGGGATAAAAATGTTTACAAAAAACAGAAAAAGAAGTATGATAGCAATGACCCCATACTGAGAAAACACTTCAATGATAAAATTGTGTGGATTTATGATATGCTTTGTGGGGTAGGGGTGCTCATTGTGTATCATCTTATGTTCAAACTGTCCTGCCCCAATTCCCAGGAAATAACTTTCTTTGGCAAAATATAATCCGTTGAGTAACAAGTTTTTTCTCACTGAAAAAGATTCTGTTTCAAGATATGAAGACGAATTGCTCTGTGCAGGTGTTGGTTTTTCAATTTCATTTTCAATAATTGCGAACACCTGCTTTTTGGGTTCAACAATTTTAATTACCATGTCGTTGGTGTCGTCCAGAATCACAACAGGATTGGTTGAAACTGAATAAAGGAACCCAAAAACCATCATTGAAAAAATAACAATCGGAAACAGAGTTCCATGTTTTTCGTTGGTTGGTCGTTTTTGAGCGATGAACCATCTTTTTCCAAGTGAAATGTTTTTGCTGTTAAGAATAAGTATAATAAGAGAGACAAAAATGATTGCTCTGCTAGCCCAAATGGCAAGAGTTGCTTGAGTTTTCAGAATCAGAAAGCAGGAGCAAATCATGAGGAGGAGATTCCAGAATCTCTTTTGTTTAAAAAAAGATATTGTGAATAAGATAAGGGAAAACACAAGGAATGCAGCATAATCATTGGGGTTTGTGAATGTGGCTATTGGGGA
The DNA here is from genome assembly GCA_964526285.1 of uncultured Bacteroidales bacterium. Classification (GTDB taxonomy): domain Bacteria; phylum Bacteroidota; class Bacteroidia; order Bacteroidales; family DTU049; genus CAYMAZ01. The sequence goes on from CAZGIW010000076.1 coordinate 6,446, forward strand.
AAAGAATGAAGGCCTGATGGTGTCATATTGTTGTAGCTGATTTGTGTAACTTCCCTGAAAATGTGCAGATGAAAGAATTTCAATAAGTGCAAAAAAACCGAGAATTAAAAAGGAAGCCAGCCAGGATTTTTTAATTGTTTCAAAAGCGTTTTCTGTCTGTAAGCACAGTGAATAAACCACAATGAAAGTTAAAAATCCCCATGAAATGTGAGATAATTGTTTTATCGCCAGCATTTTATCAGGAACCCAGGTAAGAGAAACAATTCCAAAAACAAGAAGCCACCCACAAAACAATAAGAGCCATAAGTTTTGTTTTTTGTATGGGATGGTGAGTTTTTTCATAAACAATAAAATAAAAAAACAAATGATTAATACAATCCGAAAAGCATATAAATTCATAAATCCCAAATCAATGATATTCAGTTTACCTGAAAATGGGAAGGTAAATATCAGCAGAAAGAGGAGTGTATTATACAAAAATGTTATTTTCATTGTTGAGTTTGTTTTTGTTTGTTTTCAGGAGTTATGTTTGAAGTGTTTTTGAAACTCAGATTTCATAATTAAAAAAAAACAAAAAAATCATTTTCCCCCTTTAAGTCTGTAGTAAATCTTATAAACAAAGCTTAAGAATTTTTCACTATTGGGATAATCCTTATATGATTTTGGGGGGAGGTTCATAATATCATCGAATTCAATTTCAGAGAGTCCAAGTTTTTTACAAATATAAGATTTATCCTCCTGAATTGATTGATTATCACAGTGTGGTTTTGCCAGTTCGGCAAGGGCTTCATCTCTTGTTATCTCACCTGAACAGATAAGTGTGGCTAAATGTGCTCGTCTTTTGTCTATTCCAAATTTTTGAGGCAGAATATATGACTGAAAAAACTTTGTAAACCTTGACTCATGATGTTTTCCCCCATAATATTTCCAGTCCAATTCATTTTCAAGCACTTTCATTGCATCTTTTTTTACATAACTGACGTAATTCAGTAAACGAATCATTCTTATTCCCTTTATGTATGTGAAATACAGTTCTTTAAAGAAACCAAGCAGAGGAAATGTTTTGAGTTTCTTTGTTCCAAAACGACGCTGGAGGGCTTTCAGGTGCTTAATGTCTTTAGCATTGTAACCCCAGCTTTTGGGTAAAATTCCTTCTGTTGCAAAATTGCTTCCGCTAAAAATATATTTAATTCCATATTTACTTGCCACCCTATATAAGGCTCCCAAAAAAGCATGGTCGGTTGGAGTTTCTGCATTTTGAACCGAAGCTCTGAGGAATGAAACCTGTAAATCTTTAAACTCCTCATAATCTACAACATATGTTTGATAGTCAAACTCCAATTTTGTTACAATATTTTCGATGTTCTTTACTGCAAGTGCTGAGTTCCATCCATTGTCAAAATGCATTGTTAGTGCACGCAAACCCAATTTTTTTGTAATATATGCAACATATGAACTGTCTACACCTCCACTCAGGCCCACAATACAATCATATGTTCGCCCTTTGCCATCCTTTTTGATTTTTTCAACGAGTTTTTTTAAATTTTTGTCGGTTTCTTCACCCTGATATACAAACACCTTTGAACGGGTGTAGTAGTTGGAACAATGGTTGCAAACTCCCTGCTCATCAAATATGATCTCAGGATCTGATGTATCCATAACACATCTTTGACAAACTTGATATTTTCTGGATTTCATACGTGCTTTTTAGTTTTTAAAAGGTAATCTTGAAAAAGCAGATTACTTAATAATGTTATTATATACTTCAAGTAAATTGTGTTTTAAAGCCTGTGCTGAAAAATGTTTCGCAGCAAAATTACGAATAAAATCAGAATTATATTTTTGCATCAGCACTTTTTGAATAGAGTTTGACATGCTTTCTTCATCAATTGAACAGATTTCTCCAAGTCGCTTGTCAACAATTATACTTTCAGGCCCACCACATGCTGTTGAGACAACAGGAATACCTGCGGAAAATGCTTCAATAATAACCACACCAAATGTTTCATATTTGCTGCTAAGTACCAGTAGGTCAGAATTGCACAATAATTCTGCAACTTCAATTTCTCTTGCATGTCCATAAAACAACACTCTGTTGGTTATTTCAAGTTCATTTACAAGTTCGTTTAATTGCCCTTTCAATGGTCCATCTCCAACAATTGTCAAATGTAAATCGGGCTGAGGCAATTTTGCAAACACACGTATCAACATCTCGTGGTTTTTATTTGCATCTAAAGATCCGACAGCTATGATTTTTTTCTTCTCTGAAATATTTTTTTCAGTATTAGCCTTAAACCGTCCTGTATCTACAACATTAGGAACATATATAAACTCTATTCCAAATTTTTTGCTCAACAATCTGCAAAACTCATTACTAACGGCAATACAGGCATCAGCATTCTGAAATACAGCTTTTGCAAATCTGTCTTCAGCTTTTGTTGTTAATTTGCGAGCAAAAACGGAAAAATGTTCAGTAACCACATATGGAACTTTATGTTTCTTTTTAAGCCACATGGCTGATTTTCCGGAATAAAACACATGAACATGCGCTATGTCAGGTTTCCCATGATGCTTTAGACTCTTTTTTATCAGTTTTATTAAGAGTTTGTTTTTTAACCACCTGTTCCAGGCTTTAGAAAATGGCATTGATGGAACTTGATATACCAAAGAATGGACACCATCATATTTGTTTTTTTTCAATCCAAATTGCCATTTTCTTTGTTTTATAATTGATTTCAAAGAGACAAAGTTCACTGCCACTACATTCACATTGATTTCATCAGAATGCAATGCTTTTGCCTGTTCGCTAAAAAAAATTCCTGACAAAGGTTCATATGTATCGTAATAGGCATTTGCGATACACAGAACTTTTATTGAATCTTTATTTTTAAGTGAATTCATTTTAAATATTTTCTTTCTATAGTTGTTTTTGCATTTTATTTAATCGCAAATATATGACAGAATTGTAAACTGCAATTTGAATAAACTCACAAACCACCAATAATTTCAATCCCAAATAAAAATCATTCAGCAAATAGCCTGTATAAATGGTAGAAAACCTATATAGGCAAACTACAGTGCTAAAAATGAGATTGTATTTCTGCATGTCAAGAGCTATATATGTAGTGCTTGTGGGGGAGCTTATAAAAGAAAACATCATATAAAATATGAGAATTGAGGCTATTCTTCCACTTTCAGTCCACTCAGCTCCAAAGACATATGTAAAAATTGGTGTTCCCCAAAACATCAAAACAATTGCTGGCATAATAATAATAGCAAACAACAGCAACCAACTTTTTTTCAAAAAGGATAATGCAATCGAGTAGTGTCTTTGTTGAATGTGAGCAACAAAAGTTTGATAAAATGTCTGAGCAAATGCTGCTCCAATAAGAGAAACTGGAAGAATTAAAATACGGTATGCAAAAAAGTAATTGCCGCTTAGGCTTTGTGAAAACAAAGTGGCAATCATCAATAATGGCAACTGCATTGATATAGTGTCAATAAAAGTTGCAGGCAATGCAAACAAGGGAAACTCTTTGTAACGGGATGCAAGTTGTTTTAACGTTTTAAATCTGAATGTAAATTTAAACTGCAATGCATTCTTCAGGTAAATGTAAAAATAATAAGAAACGGCAATGCCATCCGATATGATTTGACTGATTATCAGTCCAATAGCGCCTATCAGTGCAAATCCTGTTCCTAGATTAAAACCAGTTAAAAGAGTATTTCTTACTATTTTGTTAGAAGCAATGGTTTTATATTTTTGTATTCTGTTAAACCAGTTGATAAGCGTATTGTTGGCTGCCAGAAAAAAAGCTGCAATAGGGACCAAAAGAAGATATTGTTCAATTCTTTCGTCAGGAAACATGCTCGCAATCGGAGATTTAAACAAAAAAAGTATTATAAAAAGGAAAATTGAAAAAACAAACGAATTTATCAGCGAAATTGTAACAATTTCTTTTGCTTCATTGTCATCAACAGGAAGCATAATAGCTCTCTCATATTTAAGAGTGATCGCAGAACCGGCAATGGCATAAATGCTAATAAAAATTCCATAAAGGCTGAAGTCTTCCGGAAGAAAGAGGCGCGAAATGACAGGGGCAAATAATAGTGGAAGTGCCTGAGCTATGGTTGTCCCTCCAATGAGTGTAGCTGTATTCTTAATGAAATACGAAGACTTAAGTTTTTGAAAAATCACACTGCAAGGATTAAGTTGTTAATATGTAAAAATTGATAATATTATTGTGTAGTAATTAACAAATTAGTTAAATTGATGTATTTATGAATTAATTTTTTTTGCCGGATTACCAGCATGTGTTTCTCCGTCAGGGATGTTTCTGATGACAATGCTGCCTGCAGCGACAATGGCATTTTCTCCGATAACGAGTCCCTCTTTTCTTCCAATAAGTCTTGCAGCCATTCCTATGTATGCATTTGACTTAATATGAATATGTGTGTGGCTTTGATTTTTTCCGTGAAGTGCAAAATAAACCCCGTATGAAATGACTACATTGTCATGAATATGAATATTGCGGGGTTCCAAATCATCCAGATAGCATCGCATGCCGATAAATACTTTTTTTCCGATTTTATATCCAACCATTCGGTATAGTAGTATTCTTAAACAATTAAAAGGGGTGTTGGGAATTATAAAAACATTGAAGTGTTTTCTTAAAGGAATCCACAATATTTTTAAAATGCTGTACCGGGCATAATATGGTTCCGGTTTCTTGGGAGCAAACACACGATAACACAACTGTAAAAATGTCATCAGATTTTTTTTTAACTCAGCGAAATTAAAGGTTTTTCTTGAAATAACTTAATTGATAATCTGTGAGTAGTTGATCAAATTAGTTTGGTTTGATTATTTAATGAGCTTTTCCTAAGTACACACAGCTCTATTTTTATAAGCCACTCCCAAGCCGATAGCTTGGGAAAAACACAGAATTACACAGAAACTAATGTTTGAATTTATCGGATTTGTGTTTCCGGGGCGAAATAAATGTTTTTGGTTATGCCTACAGTAGTGTAAAAATTATATAAATATTACAGGCAACCGATAGTTGAATAAAAAAACCCGGATTTTTAATAATCCGGGTGTAGGTTATGGGAAATGGTTGAGGGAAAAGGGCTTCTGAAAAGTTATCAGAGAAGAGCCATTGCTATTACAGCACCGGCCATGATCAGGAAATAAATTACCCAATAAATGCTTTGTTTTAAGTTCATACGACCTCCGCTTTTAATATGGTTTGTACTTTGATTCATTTTTCTTTAAAATTACAATTGTTTTTTAATGGATGCAACTGGATTTAAGTTAACGGTGGAAACGAACAAGTGAACGTTTTTAACAAAACTTATTTTCAATTACATTTTCAAAGAACATTTATAGCTCAGACATTGTTTTGTCTAAAAAGTTGCATTGATAAACTGTATTTTAACATTTTTTAACACAATTTCGTGTGTTATGGGTGTTTTTTTAAGACTTTTTAACATTTCATGTATTTTTGCAGACAAAAAAGGAGAAATATTGAGAGCAAATTTTCATACTCATACAAACTTTTGTGACGGAAAAGATTCTGTTGAAGACATTGTCAGGTATGCAGTTTCACAAAACATTTCCTGTCTTGGGTTCTCATCACATGCCCCACTACCTGTGCCGGCACAATGGAGTTTGCTGAATGAACAGGAATTTGAAAAATATGTGGCCGAAATAAAAAGAAACCAAAATGAACAGAAAGAGAATATTGAAATTTATTTAGGGATAGAGGCAGATTATATTCCCGGAATGACAAAGGATTTTCAATTTTTGAAACAACAGTTTAATCTTGACTATGTTATTGGTGCTGTTCATCTTGTCCGTCCTGATTGCTCTGATAGTGTGTGGTTTATTGATGGAAAAACTTCATATTTTGACAAGGGTATTGAATTATTCTTTGGAGCAGATGCTAAAAAAGCAACTCAAACATACTTTAAACAGATTAAAGAAATGCTCACTGTTCAGAAATTTGATATCATTGCTCACTTTGATAAAATAAAAATGAATAATGCAGAACGTTTTTTTTCTGAACATGATGAGTGGTACATCAGTGAAACCGAGGATGTGCTTCAGCTTTTAAAAGAAAAAAACATTTTTCTTGAAGTCAACACAAGAGGGTTTTATCAGAAAAAGATGACGCAAATGTATCCTTCAACCAGGCTGATAAAAAGAGCCAGAGAATTAGATATTCCCATTGTGATTAGTTCAGATGCTCATAAAAAGGAAGAGTTGCTTGCGGGCTTTGATCAGGCTGTTCAAATAATCAAACAAGCAGGTTATATGTATAGAACAATCCGAAAAAACAATAATTGGGTTGAGGTTCAGTTGTAGCTTTTTTCGTATCTTTGCAAAGAATTATTTGGAGCATGAAAAACGAAGATTTTAATATGGACGGATCACAGTCCGACGACTTTTTATCTGAACTTCTATCGCGGTTTGAGCAAATGATGAACAATAGTCAGCCTTCATTTTTTGATGCTGATGAACTTATAGAACTCATTGATCATTATATCACTTTGGGACAAATGAAACTGGCACGTCAGGCTTTAGAAATTGCTATTTCTCAATATCCCAACAATCAAGATGTTGTGGTTTTTCAGGCAAGATATTTTCATGTGTCCGGCAGACCTGTTAAAGCTGTTGAATTGCTTAAGCAGGTATTAAACAATGACAAAGACAATGTTGATGCTTTGATGTTTCTTGGAGATGTTTATTATGAAACAGGGAAGCAAACAGAGGCCATCCTTTTATATGAACAGGCTTTAAGTCTTGTTGAGAAAGAAGAAAAACCTATGGTAATTCAACAAATTATTCGGTCAATGGATGAAATGGGTCAACATCACAAAATGATACCCTATCTAAAACAACTTATCACTTTAATTCCCACAAACTCAGATGCAATGAGTGAACTGGCTTATTGTTATACAATATTAAACAGAGAAGAGGAAGGAATTGCTTATTATATGAAACTGGTTGATAGTGATTCTTTCAATCATGGTGCCTGGTTTAGTCTTGGATTATTATATTTCAATATCTCTCTTTACGAAAAGGCAATTGAAGCATTTGAATTTGTTCTGGCCATTGAACCACGTTTTACATCTGCAGCTTTGAAAATAGGAGCTTCTTTGTCTATGCTTGAAAGAATTGATAGCGCCATTGAAGTATACAAAGGAATACTTGAATATGAAAAGCATGATGCCTCAATATATAGCTATCTTGCCTATTGTTATTCACAAAAAAACAATTTTAAAAAAGCGTCATCAGCATTTTTGAAAGCCATCAGTCTTGATCCTGAACATACAGAAGCTCATCTGGGATTGGCATATGCATATGCAGGTTTGAATATGTTTGATGGTGCTTATCGTCAAATCTTAAAGATTATGGATGAGTATGATGATGTGGCAGAACTTTGGTTTTATAAGGCATATCTGGAAGAACAACTTGACAGATATGAGGATGCCGTTCAATCATACAGGCAGGGGTTAAGAAGAGATACTACTGATGTGAATGCCTGGTTGTCTCTTTCTGGTATGCTGACAGAGTATTTTTCAGATTATGAAGAGGCTCTGTCTGTTCTTGATGAAGCAAAAGAAGCTGTTCCGGATAGTGCTGAAGTCTTATACAGGGGTGCTGCTGTTTCTTTTGAGGCAGGTCGTGAAAATGAAGGAATCGTTTGGTTACACAGTGCATTGAATCAGGATAAGTCCAGAGTTGAATTGTTGTTTTTATATAATCCATTGCTTCATAATAATCCCACAATTATTGAAATTATCAATTCTTATCTTTAAATTTTTTCATATGAACTATAAAATTCCATTTCTTCCACAAAGAGACGTCAGTCCCAGAAAAAAAGGCATTACCATGGTGATGGACAAGGGGCTAAGTATTTCAGAAGCCGAAAATCTTGTTTCTTCATCAGGACATTTGGTGGATTTTGTAAAACTAGGATTTGGCACTTCTTATATTAGTGGAAATCTCAAAGAAAAAATCAGGTTTTATAAAAAATCAGGTATTAATGTGTATTTCGGAGGAACTTTGTTTGAGGCTTTTCATGTGCGGAATGCCATTGAACAATATGTTAAAATATGCAGAGATTTTGAAATTGATTGGGTTGAAATTTCAGATGGTTCTATGTCGATACTTCACTCTGCCAAACTTGAAATGATTTCAGAATTTGCAAAACACTTTTCTGTCTTGTCTGAAGTTGGAAGCAAACAGACCGATGTTGTTCTTTCAGATGATGAATGGGTCAGACAGATGAATCTTGAAATGGAAGCAGGTTCGATTTATGTTATTGCTGAAGCCAGAGAAGGAGGCAATGTGGGTATTTATGATAATTCAGGAAAACCAAAAACTGGTTTAATTGAGTTAATCACAAAACAAACTCAATCAGAGCGCATTATGTGGGAAGCTCCAAATAAAACTCAACAGGTTTGGTTTATTAAGCAGTTTGGAACAAATGTTAATCTTGGAAACATTGCACCCAATGAGGTTATCGCTCTTGAAACGCTAAGACTTGGACTGAGGGGCGACACTTTTTTTGATTTTCTTCCTCAAGACTTAAAAGAAAAAGAATAATCTGACTCAATAACGTATGAAATTCATAATCAACTTTTTAAAAGGACTGGCTATGGGGGCTGCCAATGTTATTCCCGGAGTTTCTGGAGGTACTATTGCGCTCATTACCGGTATTTTCGAACGAATTATAAATGCCATTAAAAATACTTTTAGCATTCGTTCGGCAAAACTATTTTTTTCGGGGAAGCTGAAAGAGTGGGCTGTATTTACAGATTTTTGGTTTGTTGTGGCCTTGGGTCTTGGTGTAGTTGTGGCTATAGCATCAATTGCGCGTTTGCTTGAATATCTGTTTGCAAATTATCCCGTGTATGTGTGGGCTTTCTTTTTTGGTCTTGTGCTTGCTTCTGTTTGGTTTGTTGGAAAAACAGTGAAAAAGTGGAATATCATTGCAGTTATTTTCTTTAT
>CAZGIW010000076.1:15474-18838 GCA_964526285.1 uncultured Bacteroidales bacterium
TGTTGGAGCAGCAGTTGCAATTTCTATGGCATTGATGAAACCTGCCAGTGAAAACAGTGGATTTGTGTATCTTCTTATTTGCGGTGCTGTGGCTGCATGCAGTATGATTTTGCCCGGACTTAGCGGTTCTTTTGTACTTGTGCTCATGGGCAATTATGAACTTGTCATGATTCACTCAATTAATGAGTTGGATTTGAAGGTTTTATTGCCTGTTGTTTTAGGCGCTGGGCTAGGACTACTCGCTTTTTCCTATGTTCTTTCCTGGATTTTTAAAAAATTCAGAAATCAAACTATCGCGCTTCTTTCAGGGTTTATGTTTGGCTCGTTACTGATTATCTGGCCATGGAAACAACCCGTTTGGAAAGCTAGTGAAAGCGGACAATTTATTTTAAGTCGCAGTGGCGACCGAATCGTTGAAAAATACAACTGGATTTTACCCGAACAAATGAATTCTTCAGTGTTTATTGCTGTTGGTTTGATTTTATGTGGAATTGCAATCATCGCTTTAACAGAAAGTTTTGCTGTAAAGAAAAAAAATGAAGAATAGCAATGATAGGAATTGTTGATTACGGGATGGGAAATCTTGGTTCTATCAGGAGAAAACTAGATAGGATAAAACAAAACAATGTGATTTCAGATAATCCTGATATTCTGTCTCAGGCAGATAAATTGATTTTGCCTGGAGTTGGACATTTTTCCAAAGCAGTTGATGAATTAAAAAAGAGATGTTTATGGGATTTTCTCAATCAGGAGGTGTTGGAAAATAAAAAACCTGTGCTAGGTATTTGTCTTGGCATGCAGTTGATGGCTGCTCATAGTGAAGAAGGCGACTGTGAAGGTTTTGGTTGGTTTGATGCTACAGTGGTTCGGTTTCATGTGTCCGATAAACTACGATATAAGATTCCACACATGGGATGGAATGATGTTAGTTTATTGTATGAATCTCCTCTTTTCACCAATGTTGATATGTCTCAGGGGTTTTATTTTGTGCATTCATATCATATAAAATGCAACAATAAACATGAAATTTTGGGCACAACCACATTTGATTATCCTTTTGTGAGTGCAATTGTAAGAGAGAACATTGTGGGGATGCAGTTTCATCCTGAAAAAAGTCATGATGCCGGAGAAATGGTGTTGCGAAATTTTTGTGAAGAATTTTTTAATCTAAAACAAGTGTAAAGTGTTCAGACCAAGAGTTATACCTGTTTTATTGTTGAAAAACCGGGGACTGGTGAAATCCGCGAAGTTTAAAAACCATCGTTACATTGGTGACCCTATTAATGCTGTGAAGATTTTTAATGATTTGAAAGCTGACGAACTTGCTTTTCTTGACATTTCTGCAAGTAAGGAAAAAAGAATTATTTCTCCCGAGTTTGTAAAAAATGTTGGAGAGGAGGCAAATATGCCATTCTCGGTGGGAGGAGGGATATCTACTGTTCAGCACATTCGTGATATTATTGCCTGCGGCGCTGAAAAAGTGATAATAGGATCACAGGCAGTTCGAACTCCGGAGTTTATCAGTGAAGCTGCAGATACATTTGGCTCTTCAACCATCACTGTTTGTATTGATGTGAACAAAACCATTTGGGGAAAGGAAAAGGTTTTCATTCAAAACGGAAAGCAATCCACAATATATCATCCTGTTGAATTTGCTTTGCTGATGGAAAAAATGGGAGCCGGAGAATTGATTGTTCAATCTGTTTTGCATGACGGAATGATGGAAGGCTATCATCTTGATCTTGTCAGACAAATTGCATCTGAAGTAAATATTCCTGTTGTTGCTCTTGGGGGTGCAGGTAGTATGAATGACTTCAAGGCTGCTGTTCAACTTTCCCATGCTTCTGCAATTGCTGCAGGCAGTTTGTTTGTGTATCACGGAGCCAGAAAAGGGATTTTGATTAATTATCCCGGGAAGGAAAGTCTTAAGCAATTGTTTGAGTAGCTTTTTGTTTTTTTTTTGTAAAGTTTCAGAATAATTCATCAACTTTGTAAAAAAAAGAACCATGAATATTCTTGCTGTTAACTGGGATGTATCTCCTGAAATGTTTACGCTCGGCACTCTAACCATGCGTTATTATGGCTTTTTCTTTGTGCTGGGATTTATTCTTGGCTATTTTATGCTGAGGAAGTTTTATCGTTTTGAAGGTGTTGCAGAAGATGAGGTTGATAAGCTAACTTTGTTTTCATTTATAGTTGCTATCGTAGGAGCAAGGTTGGGGCATATTTTGTTTTATGAACCAGATTACTATTTTCATCATCCTGAAAAGATACTCAAAATATGGCAGGGTGGTGTTGCCAGTCATGGAGCCACAGTGGCTTTGATAATAGGGATATGGTTTTATGTGCGCAGGAAGTTGCCAAATTATGTGTGGACTCTTGATAGAATGGCTATTCCAACAGCTTTGGCAGCTGCATTTGTGAGAATTGGCAATTTAATGAATTCTGAAATATTTGGACATGAAACAAGCCTATCGTGGGGATTTCGTTTTGTTCGCAGTGGAAAATATCTTGAATATGTGGAACAAAAATTTCAGAAACCACTTTCTGAAATTCCAATAGAGGTAATGCCCGGAATGCATCCCACACAAATATATGAAGCCATGTCCTACATCTTTATATTCTTGTTTTTGCTTGTCCTGTATTACAGAAAAAAAGCCGAAACACCCACAGGGCTTCTGTCGGGATGGTTTCTTACATTGTTGTTTGGTGCCCGTTTCTTTCTTGAGTTTTTCAAACTGGAGCAGGTTGATTTTGAAAAGGGAATGTTGTTGAACATGGGACAATTGCTGAGTTTGCCATTTATTCTTTTCGGAATTTTTATGATTGTGTATGCGGGCAAAGGAAAAATTTCACGCCCAGTTTTTCAGTCAAAGAAACCGAAGAAAAAGTAGCACCTAAATAAAATGGGTCAGGTTAATTTTCTGGGGGGATAAAGTCAAAAGATAGAAAATATAAAATATTAAATATCCCATCGGGATCACGATGTGAGAAAAATTGGATTTGGGAGTTAATAAATTGGTTAATACGTCCCAAGGGGATGGCGATGCCAAAGCCCTGAGTTTATCACGCAAAGCGTGAGGCCAGGGGAGTTTTGAAACGGCTTAGCCTTGCAATGGCGTTTTTTGGTATACGTTTGCGAGGTGCGAAACGAAATTACGGCATACGGATTTCGGATAGTGAACACAATATTTTACCATGTAATGCATAGAAGCCGAATACCGATTAACTCAACCGTTACCATCCTACGTCCACTTCGTGTACTTCGGATGATAAAACGCGCAGGAGTTCACCATGCATAGCATGGCACTGGAGTTTGGCATTTTACTAGATAAATAAAAAAATAATTTTTAAAAAGCTTGTT
>CAZGIW010000077.1:0-18816 GCA_964526285.1 uncultured Bacteroidales bacterium
TAAAGATACTGCTAAATCAATTAAAAGCAAGAGCACCGCTATAAACTCACACTCAGAATTTTATTTCAACTCATTCCCAAAATAATCAAAAGACAAATTTGCATTGCCGCTTTTGGTGATGATTTGGTTCCTATTCCTTACCTCCCATTCACCACAAATCTCAAAACATTCACATTATCCCTGCTTTCAGATTTTATCAAATACACGCCCGAGGCAAGATAACTCAAATCCAGACTGTGAGAACCGGCAGTATAAAATGCTTTGTGCACTGTTGCACCCAGAGAATTTATTACAGTTATGTTTGATTCTTCAACAAGTTCAATAATGAACTGACCGTCATTGGGATTGGGATAGAGTTTGAGAATTTGCTTTTGTGTGGTTTCAATTCCCACACAATCACTCACCTCAACATGAACAGTATCGGTGTTTGTACAGTTATAGGTATCGGTGTAACTATAGACAATTGCCCATGTTCCAACACCCGCTGCAGTCGGATCAAACAAATTGCCGCTCACTCCCTGCCCACTGAAAGTTCCACCAACCGGTATTCCTGTCATGGTTACAGAAGGATGATAATCACAGTAGAAAACACCCAGCCCACTGATTGATACAACCGGCAAAGGATTCACGGTGAGGTTCAACACATACACGCTATCGCAGTTGTGAACTGTGAGCAGGCTGTCGTAATACGTTCCGGGCAGTGTGTAATTGTTTCCGCGCCAGATGAAAACATTTCCGTCACAGATTTCTTCGTTATCCACAAACTCAAATGTTGGATGAACTATAAGATTCAGCACATACACGCTGTCGCAGTTGTGAACTGTAAGCAGACTGTCGTAATATGTTCCGGGCAGTGTGTAACTGTTTCCACGCCATGAGAAAATGCCACCATCACAAATTTCTTCGTTATCCACAAACTCGAAGGTCGGATGAACTGTAAGGTTGAGCACATACACGCTATCGCAGTTGTGAACTGTGAGCAGACTGTCGCAATATGTCCCGGGCAGAGTGAAACTATTTCCACGCCAGGTGAAAACTTCACCATCGCAGATTTCTTCGTTATCCACAAACTCAAAGGTCGGATGAACGGAGAGATTGAGAGTAACAACACTATCACAACCATTGGCTGCACCGCCAACAATTCTGAAAGTTGCGGTATAATTACTTGTGTTGTATGCTATTCCATCAATCCATGTATATGGCTCGCAGCTATTAATTATATCTGTGCCATGAACATCTTCACACTCAGCAAATATCCTTGCTATTCGTCTTCTGAGAGTCCCTCTATATGACGTAAAAGGTCCGGAGATAATAATCTTTCCATCGTGCTGTAAAGTAATATTAGTAACATAGTCATTTACCCCAGTTCCTATATTGAAGTTATTATCAATAGTTCCGTCAGAGTTTAGTCGTGCAATTCGGTTTCTGCCTGTTCCATTATATGATGTGAAAAATCCACCAATTATTAATTTCCCATCTTGCTGAATATTAGTAGCATTAACCCAATTGTTGAATCCTGCACCTATAATAAAAGTCGTGTCAATTGAACCATCACTGTTTAATCGGGCAATACGGTTTGCGGATGTGCCATTATATGAAGTAAAAGTTCCTCCAATTATAATTTTTCCATCAGGTTGAATAGTTATAGTGCTTATATTATTATTTGCTCCGGTACCTATATTAAATGTACTATCTAAAGTTCCATCCGAATTCAGTTTAGCTATTCGATTTAAATTAATTTCGTCATAAGTGGTAAAATGACCACCTATAATAATTTTTCCATCGGGTTGAATGAAGATATCCCATATTGTACTGTTTGCTCCCGTACCTGGGTCAAAAGTATTATCAAGAGTGCCATCAGAATTTAAACGGGCAATACGGTTTATATTTGTTCCTTCATAAGAAGTAAAAGCACCTACAATAATAATTTTCCCGTCTTGCTGAATAGCAATATTTGATATCATTGCATTTGCTCCTAACACTTGATTAAATGTATTGTCAATTGAGCCATTACTGTTTAATCGGACAATACGGTTAAAGACTGTGTCGTTAAATAAGGTAAAAGAACCGCATATTAAGATTTTGTTATCGGGCTGAACAGCTATCTGATAAACCCAATTGTTCGCACCTTTGCCAATAATAAATGTTGAGTCAATTGTTCCATCTTCATTCAATCTGGTAAAACGACTAATAATCAAATCATTATATGCAGTGAAATTTCCACCAATTAATATTTTTCCATCGGGCTGAACGGCTGAAGTATAAATGCTAGTGTTTGCACCTGTAGAAGAATTAAAAGAAATATCCAAGGTTCCATCAATATTAATACGTGCTATCCTTTTTCTTTCAATTGTATTATAAGTAGAAAAAGACCCACAAATAATAATTTTTCCATCGGGCTGAATGCTTAAGTTTGTTAATAAGAGGCTTGCTCCTGTACCTATATTAAAGGTGCTGTCAATATTTCCATCAGAATTCAGTCGTGCAATTCGATTTCTGCCAGTTCCATTATATGAAGTGAAGTCTCCTCCAATTAATATTTTTCCGTCGGGTTGAATGACTGTAGTTCTTATGCTATTGTTTGCGCCAGTGCCGGGGTTAAAGGTATTGTCAAGTGTTCCGTCTGTATTTAAGCGGGCAATATAATTTCTTAGAGTGTCGTTATAGGATGTAAAATCCCCCCCAACTATTATTTTTCCATCTGTTTGAAGTGAAAGTGAACTTATTATGTCGTCAGAACCAGTGCCAGGATTAAAAGTATAATCAAGAGTACCATCATCGTTAAGTCGTGCAATGTGGTTAATGTTTGTCCCGTCGTAAGAAGTAAAAGCTCCTGCAATTAGGATTTTTCCGTCGGGCTGAATTGTAACACTAAAAATATTATTGTTTGCACCACTACCTGGATTAAATGTGACATCCAGACTACCATCTGAATTTATTCTGACAATTCGGTTTCTTCCAACACCGTCATAGGAAGTAAAGCTTCCAACTAAAATAATTTTTCCATCAGGTTGCAGACATAAATCTCTTACAATGCTGTTTGCTCCTGCTCCGGTAATAAAATTACTATCCAAACTACCATCTGATTTTACTCTTGCTACACGATTTATTGCATTTAATCTATACATTGTAAAATCTCCTCCAATAATAATTTTTCCATCGGGTTGAATGGCTGAAGAAAGAATAACAGCGTTTGCGCCTGAGCCTACTTCAAATGTATTGTCCAGACTTCCATTTGAGTTCAGTCGAGCAAAGCGATTTCTGTTTGCTCCGTTATAGTCAGTAAAAACACCTCCAATAATAATCTTTCCATCGGGCTGAAGGGCTGTTGTATAAACAATATTGTTTGCCCCATCTCCAAATCCAAATCCTAAATCCCCCGGATTAAAAGTAGGGTCATTTGCACCGGGCTGTGCAATTGCCGTTGCTGTTAGTAAGGCAAACAGAAAAAAAATGTATAATTTGTTTTTCATAGTGTAAGATTTTTTGCGCTTGAGAATACAAAAATATACTATAAAATGTTATCTTGCAAATTTGAACAAAAAAAAGTTACAATTTATCTATAATAAAGATACTGCTAAATCAATTAAAAGCAAGAGCACCGCTATAAACTCACACTCATAGTTTTATTTCAACTCATTCCCAAAAAAATCAAAAATCAAATTGGCATTGCCGCTTTTGGTGATGATTTGGTTGGATTTTATCAACAAAGCCCCATTTACCATGCTGATTTTTCATTGGTTTCAACTGTTGCGCGCACAAAGACAAAACCATCAGCTGACAAATTATTGCCACAAACCACTGAATTGTTTTTATAAGTTTTTTTTACAAATATATGCAATTCAAATTATAAGAGTGGATTTTTTTTATCATCCTGACTTTGCGCATTTGCTTTAAGTCTTGAATTACGTTTTTTTTTGGGTTTCTACCTGTACATCTATTTGCAATATCTTTGAATATAATCAGCAGCATTTGAATAATTATTTTTCAGAGCACCCTTCCAATCCTGACATGCACCTTCTATATCATTCAGTTCATATTTAACCAACCCCCTGTAGAAAAAAGAATGACCATTTTTAGGGTTAATTTGAATGGACTTATTATACTCAATGAGTGCTTTTTTATATTTACCCTTGAATAAAAATATCCTTCCACGAAGTGAATATGTATAATAATCATCCGGATTAATTCTCTGAGCAATCTTTAATTGTTTGAATGCTTTCCGGAATTTTCCCTGAATCATATATGAAAATGCTTGGTTCTGGTAAGCCTGATAGTTAGACTCTTTCAGCATTTTTGCCTTATCAAAATCAAGTTTTGCACTTTCAAAATCCATAGCATACGCACGGACAGTGCCTCTCTTAACGTAAAGAAATGGAACCTCGCTGTTAACTTCAATTGCTTTTGAATAAGCATATATAGCCTCAGGGTAGTTTGTTGAATCTCTGTAAATATCTCCAAGCATAGTATATCCTTGTTCATGATTTACATCACTACACAGAAAACCCTGATTAATATCATCAATGGCACTCTTGTATTGCCCCAAAACTCTCTTCAGATTCGCTCTCTCAAAATAACCATATGCATTTAAAGAATCAAGATAAATTACATTTTCGATATCTTCAATTGCCAGTAGTGTTTCGCCAATAAGATAATTAATTCTAGACCTTACAGAATAAAGCACAGGGTCATCCTGAATAATATGCAATGTATTATTAGCATCATTCAATGCATGATCATACATGTTGAGAGAAACAAATATCATTGCACGATCGCAATAAAAATTTGTATTCAATGAGTCCAAATCTATTGCCTTGTTTATATCAAGCAATGCATTTTCATAGTTTAGCAAAACATAATTGCATTTAGCCCTTGATGAGTATGCATATGCATTAAGAGGATTGAGTTTTATTAATTCTGTTAAATCTTCTATTGATTGCTCATACATTTCCATCTCATAAAACAATATTGCCCTGTTGGTAAGTGTTTTTGTATTTTCGGAATCCAGTTTAAGTGCTTTATTATAATATTTTAATGCATTTTTAAAATCACCTGACAAATAGTACGAATAGCCCAAATCATTTTGCAGAGTTGAGTTCTTTGGATCATGAGAAATTAAAAAACGATAATCTTCCTTTGAACCCTCAATATCACCCTGATTCATTCTCACTACAGCTCTGTTCAACAACATAAACATGTTCACATTGGAGAAACTCATTGACCTTTCAATAATTCCCAAAGCAACATCACCATCTCCTGTCCTATACTTCACTAACCCTATCATATTATATGCTTCTGCAAACTCAGAATCATACTCAATTGCTGTCAGATAATCTGACATTGCTGATTCATAGTCCTCCATTTCAAAATATACATTTCCTCGTTCAAAGTATAGCCATGGTTCATTATAGAATATTTCTATCAACTCACTAAAATCTTTTATACAATTTTCAAAATCATTGCAATCGAAATAGGCAATTGCTCTAAAATAAAGAGCATTCAAATTATCATGGTTAATGCTGATTGCCTTATTAAAGTCAGAAATTGCTTCAGTGCAATCTTCAAGATATAAATACAGTCCACCCCTATATATATATGCATTTTCATCTTCCGGGTTAAGCTCTGTTGCTTTTGAATAATCAAACACAGCCCCGGCATAATCCTCTTTCAATGTCTTTGCAAATCCTCGTAAAACATATGCATTATAATTTTCAGGGTCTTCTTTTATTGCTTTGGTAAAGTAATAAATTGCTTTCGAATAATTATTGTAATTTAATTCGTTAATCCCATATGAAATATATTTATCATCCGGACTTTGCGCATTTGCAAACAGCAAAATAAGCAAAAATGTTTTCAGAATAAACAATCTTTTTCTCATGTTGTAAATTCAAACTAATAACCCTAAATTGCTTTCATACTCAGCTGGATTCTTCTTCGTTTCAAATCAACACTCACCACTCTTACTTCAACTTTCTGATTGATTTTCACCACATCGTTGGGGTCCTTCACATATTTGTCTGCCAGTTGACTGATATGTACAAGCCCTGCTTCATGCAACCCAATATCAACAAAAGCCCCAAATGCTGTAATATTGGTCACTATACCCGGCAACACCATCCCCTCGTGCAAATCTTCAATGTCTTTGATGCTTTCATCAAATTCAAACAAGTCAAACTCTTCGCGTGGATCACGTCCGGGCTTGTCAAGTTCCTGCAAAATGTCAGTGATTGTGGGCAAACCTGCTTTTTCATCCACAAAATCTTCAGGTTTTATGAAATCAAGAAATTTCTTCTTCCTTTCCTTTTCGCGCAGCAGTTCATCAAGCTGAACCTGCATCGAATTCATCATTTTTTCAACAATATAATAACTTTCGGGGTGAACTGCAGTTGAATCCAAAGGATTTTCGCCATCCTTAATTCTCAAGAATCCGGCTGACTGCAGAAACGCCTTATCGCCAAAACGAGGAACACGCAGCAAATCCTCTCTTCTGTGAAATCTTCCGTTGTCATTTCGATATTCGACTATACTTTTTGCCAATGCAGGGCCAATTCCTGACACATGAGTGAGTAATTCCTTGCTTGCAGAATTCAACTCCACTCCCACCCTGTTGACACAGCTGACCACAGTTTCTTCAAGACTTTTCTGCAATTCCTTTTGGTCCACATCATGCTGATATTGTCCCACGCCTATTGATTTAGGGTCAATTTTCACCAGTTCGGCCAGAGGATCCATGAGGCGGCGGCCAATTGAAACAGCACCTCTCACTGTGACATCATATTCAGGAAATTCTTCGCGGGCCACTGATGAGGCTGAATAAACCGAAGCACCGGCCTCATTCACCATCACAGCAATCACATCCCTGTTGAAGCGTATGTTTTTCACAAGTTGCTCAGTTTCTCTCCCTGCTGTTCCGTTTCCAATGGCAATGGCTTCGATTTTAAAGGATTCAACCAATTGAGTAAGTTTGTTTATGGATTGCTTTACCTCCATTTCAGGGGGATGCGGATAGATGGCTTCATTATGCAAAACCTGTCCCAATTCATTGATTACAACCAGCTTACAGCCAGTTCTAAAACCCGGATCTATGGCAAGCACGCGTTTTTGTCCAAGCGGTGGCTGCATTAAAAGTTGCCGCAAATTTTCGGCAAAGACTTCAATTGCTTTGGCATCGGCAATTTCCCTGGCCTCATTGCGCATTTCAGTTTCAAGAGATGGCTGAAGCAAACGTTTGTATGCATCGGCACAAGCGATTTTCACTTGCTGGCTACACTCATTGCGTGATTTGACAAAGCGCCGTTCAATAATCTGAATAGCATCTTCTTCCAAAGGAGCGATTGATACTTTGAAAAACCCTTCATTTTCGGCACGAAAAACAGCCATTACACGATGAGAAGGAGCTTTGAAAAGAGGCTCAGACCATTTGAAATAGTTTTCATATTTGGCAGCTTCTTCCTTTTTTGATTTGATAACATTGGAAGAAATGACAGCTTTCTGTTTGAACAAATTTCTCATTGAACGCCGAAGTGCAGCATCTTCATTGATATTTTCGGCAATGATATCGCGAGCTCCGGCTAAAGCATCATCTTTGGTTAAAACACCCAGTTCTTCATTGATAAATTTTGCAGCTTCTGATTCAACATCAATATCTTTTTGCTGTAACAAAAGATTTGCAAGGGGTTCAAGTCCCTTTTCACGGGCAACACTTGCACGTGTTTTGCGTTTGGGACGATAGGGCAGATATAAATCTTCAAGCTCAGCCATGGTTTCTGTTTTCAGGATCTGAGCTTCCAGTTCTGGAGTGAGTTTTTCCTGTTCTTTGATTGATTCAAGAATTGCCTGTCTTCTTTTTTCCAGTTCAACCAAACGGGTATGCATATCACGTATTCTGATAATCATCACCTCATCAAGTCCGCCGGTAGCTTCCTTTCGATATCGGGCTATAAATGGAACAGTAGCTCCTTCTTCAAACAGTTTCAAAGTGTTTTGCACCTGCCGCAAATTCAGTCCCAGTTCGGCTACTATTTTTTCAATGTTAATATCAAGCATTTTTCAGTCAGTAATTTTAAAATATTTCTACAAAAATAGTAATTAAGATGCAAACATTGTCAAATTTTGAAAGGGGTGGGTTTATGAATAATTGAACATTAGAATAATTGAACTGAGTTATCCTTCATTCTTTGGATTATGGAGAATAAAAATTTTGAATGAGTTTGTTCCTTTTCGTTTTAAAGGCTAAGGCTGAGGCATTGGAATAATAGAACAATAGAACAAACGAACTGAGAACTAAGAATTATATTCTTTTTCGTTCTTCATTCGTAATTAATATCCTACTGAATGAAAACCTGAATTTTATTTGACATACGATTTTTGGTTTTTTGTTTTTGAACATGCTGACCAAAACCCTTTAGGGGTAGGGGTCAAGCACAGAAATTAAATCAAAAATATAAAAACCAAAAAAACTATAGAAACACTTTGAATATTGCTCCATAGGAGTCCCTATGGGAAATAATGAATGAAGAATGTTGAATGATGAAGTGTTTTTTTGCTTCGTATCATTATCAGGCTGAAAGCCTGAATTTATTAAGCCAGATTAGTCATTAGGAGTTTTGCGAACTAATGACTTAGCTGGATTTATCCTCGAATTTGTTTAAATTGAATCGTCTCATTAATTAAGTTTTGTAATAACAAATTCGGGATTTCAGCTCGTGGCAATGCCACGAGATCAGAAAGCCCCCCTAAACAAGTCGCTCTGAAGGAGCAGCTTAATAAATGTGGTCAATTGGCGTAAGGCATAAAAAGAAGTGCAAGTTGCGATTTTTGGGTTCTTTTTTTTCGCGGTTTGACCCCACCCAAAGGGAGCGGTCTTCACGCATAAAACCCAAAAAATCGCTAGCGGATTCTCTTGAAGAATATTGAATGATGAATATTGAATGATGAATGTTGAAGTGTTTTGGGCTGCGCTCCGTTCGGAATGACAAGGGGGGTCACACAGGGAATTAAATCAAAAATAAAAAACAAAAAGCTATAGAAACATTTTGAATATTGAATATTGCTCCATAGGAGTCCCTATGGGAAATATTGAATATTGCCCATCGGAGCCCCTCTCCCATCGGAATATTTTCTATCTTCTATTTTCTATTTGCTATTTTCTATAAACAGTATCTCCAACTATTCCAAAACACAAAACCTACCCCATTGCTCCTCTGAATCCGAAATTTTTTGGTCCGGTTATAACAATCGGAGCATGCATTTTATAGCTGTTTCCGTTTTTCAGTGTAATTACATAGGCGGCCATTCTGTTGCCATCTGCATCATAAATCAAATCAACAAACTTCACATCTGAAATATCAGAAAAAACGGGGAGATCAACTCCGGCCTCTTCTGGTGGAAGCTGTCCAAAACCCAGAACAAATTCACTTACAAACTGAAGTGTATTGCCTTTCAGGATAATATCATGCTGTTCTTTCACATATTTGTCATCAAAAAAACGCAAACACTTTTCAGGCTTTCCTGACTCGATGGCTTTTGCAAATTTTTCACAAAACTTACGCAGATGCTTTTCACTGACATCCTGTTGTGACATCACTGATGATGCAATAACAAGGCTGATAATAAGAATAATTGATTTTTTCATGTGAGTTTAAATTATTACACAAAACTACACATATTCATTGAATTAAAAAAAAATTTCAATGAGAGAGGGTGGGTTAAAACCCCAAAATGCGGGATAGTGTTTTTTCCTCGAGCTGAAGCTCGTGGCTCTTTAAAAAATATTGTAAGCAATGTGGGGTGCTCAACACAACTGAAGTTGTGTTGATAAAACAGTTGTTCCATCCAGAAAAAAGTAAAAAAAACAGAATTTTTCAGAGAGGAGCGGTGAAAATTTCAAACTGACTTATCTGCCACCTAAAGCTGTTTTAAAGACTCAATCTGAATCCAGCCTTTGTTCCCGTCGGGAACTCTGACCTCAAACCAATCGCCCAACTTTGAAAGAATTTTTACTTTGGTACCTGCATTAGCAACATAAATGTCGGCACTTGATTTGTCGGGCGAGCTTTTAATTCCTGCCGAAGCAACCATGATGATGGCATAATCAGACTGTGTTATGGATTTGTGCATCCTGCTTCCAAAATACCAGGAAGAAATGGTAAGGATTATCCCCAAAAAAGAAGCATAAAACAACAGGCGTTTTAATTTTATATTTGTTTGCAGTAAAAAGAAGGCAAGGGCAACCAGGGTAAGAACAAACAACAAAATTCCAGTGACTGCCCAGGCATCGGGCGACATGATTTTCATCACAGCATCTGCAAATCTAATATGAAATGCCTGAGGCACAACTTTTGAATCTCCGGCAATCAAAGAATTTACAAAGCTGAGATTGTGCTTTGCATCTTCATTTGCAGGATTCAATTGCAGTGCCTTTTCATAATAATAAATGGCCAGCGGCACCTGTCCTGTTTTAAAATATGCATTTCCAAGATTATAATAGGTTTCAAAATTTGCTACACCATTTTGAAGAATGGTTTCATATGATTCTATTGCTTCATAATAACTGCCTTCCTTATAGTACAAATTTCCTTCTTCAAAACTCTGAGAAGTTTCATTTGCTTTTGAAAAAAAGGCAAAAATCATTACAATAAGATATGTCAGGCAATATTTTATTTTCATGATTTTCTGATTTTTCGTTTTTGAAATAAAATATGTTGCTCCAGATTTCTGATCGTATCTTCAGCCTTTTGCAAAATATCACCTGGAGTTGTAGAAGAAGCACCAGGAGCAAACCTGATATATTCGCAAAAATCAAGGGTTGACCTGAGTGAAGCGAGCACATCTTCATCCACTTCTGATTGAGCCAATTGATCAATCACTTTATCCACAGACAATTCGGACTGCTGAATTGAAAATCTGTGTGCCAGATATGCCCAGATTGCTCTGGCTGTTTCCTCATAGAATTCATTTAATTGTTGATGTTTCAGTAAAACTGAAGCTTTTTTTAGTCTTCGTTTTGCCATTTTTACAGCACGTTTGTATCTGAGTAAATCCTGATTGCTATAGAGCTGAATTCTTCTTCTGAGCAGTATCACAAACAAAACAAACAATAAAAGAGGGATAAAAAACAAAACAAAATGCAATGCAGAAGAAAAGAAAAATGAGTTGATTGATTTAAACCTTCCTGCTTTCAACTGTATAAATCTGATATCCTGTTCTGTTTCAACTGTCGATTGTCCACCGCTGTGCTGACCAACCACCTGAATTTCAAACTCATCAGATTCAATAGTTTTATAGTCGCCTGTTTTTGGATCAAACCAGGAAAACAAAAAGGGTTGTATAGAAAAATTTCCGGGTTCGCGTGGCATAATCAGGTATGTAAAAGTTTTACTACCGGAAATACCTGAACCACTGGTATTGATTTGCTCATCTACCTGAGGATCAAACACATCAAATGATTTGGGAAAAATAATAGCAGGAGGTTCAAGCAACGACAAGTTCCCGTTTCCACTTATTTTTACACTCAATGTCAGGGCATCATCCAAAAGCATCTTGTTTTTGTCAACCCATGCTTCCATGTTATATTGGCCAACCTGTCCTGTAAAATCAGCATTGCGGTTTTTTAGCGGCAAGTCTTTCACATTGATTCTGAGCGTATTTGATTTAACAACTGTTTGAATGTCTTCATACGAACTACCAAAAGACGGAAATGATGAAAAAGGATCATTCCCAAAGGGATCACTGAAAAAATTCTGAAACATCTGATCCATCCAGTCAAGTACGTTTCCCTGTTGCTTTTGTTGCCTGACAATTCTGGCTATGAGCTCAACTTCAAGCGGATCTACAGTCAGATTGCCCGAACGTTGGGGATACACCACAATTTTTCGCAATAATGCACTGGTATATCTTTTTCCGTTGAGTGTTGCCTCTGATTGCTGTGGTCTGGAATTGGGATCTTCAAGATTTTCTGACCAGAATCCGTCAAAGGCAGGAATCTTGTTGATTGCATAAGAGGGGATGGTCACCCTTGTGTAAATCCTGTATGTAATTATAATTGGTTCTCCTACCCATGCACTGGTTTTATCAGCTGTTGCAGTGATAACCACATCATCAGCATTGAGTTCACCTGTATTTGAACTGTTTTGCCGGTCAGTTTGCGATTGTTGTTGTTGCTGAGGACGGGTTTGAGACTGGGTTTGACTTTGTGCTGGAGAAGCCTGCTGATGTCCCTGCACAACCTGTACTTTGAGGGATGGCGAGCTATACCATTGACCATCAACTTTTGCTTTTGCAGGAGGAATGTCAAAATTTCCAGTGGTTGTGGGCATAAGAGTAAATGTCCAGCTTTGATCTCCGTCACTGCTGTTCACAACCTGCCCGTTTACAATCATCTGAAAACTACCTCCTCCTGTTGTACTGCTTTGCCCCATCATCCTGAACCCTTCAAATGGAGGACGTTCAAAAGCCTCACTCCTTCCGCCTGTCAAGGAATATGTTACTGAAAATTGTTGCCTCACTCCAACTCGGGTATGACTTGAACGAGCAGTGAGATTTACCTGAGCAAATAGCTGAGCAACAGTTGCAAACATAACAACTGATAACATAAATAACTTCAAAGAAAAACTCCAGCAATTTTTTTTCATTCTACCAATCTTTTTCGGGTTGATATCCTGATTTCTTTAACTCTTCTTCTCTTAATTCATCCAGAGTTTGCTTATCTTTGTTTGACAAAGCATTGAGCATACGTTCCATCTCCTGCTTTGACATTTGAGGTTGTTGCTGCTGATCCTTTTCTTCATTCTCATCCCCATTTTGATTTTTGTCCTGATTGTCTTCATTCTGGTCATCATCTTTATCCTCGTTCTGATTCTGATTATTTTCATTCTCTTTATCATCCTCATCTTCATTCTCATTCTTATCCTGATTCTGTTGTTGATTATCTTCCTGATCTTGATTCTGCTGTTGTTTTAGCATTTTCATGGCATATGAGAGATTATAGCGGGTATCCTCATCATTTGGATTAATCCGGAGAGCCTGTTTATATGCATCAATGCTCTGCTGATATTGCTGTTGCATCAAATGTGCATTGCCAAGATTATGATACAATTGAGCCTTTTCCTTGTCAGTGAGAGATTCATTGGCAGCAAGATTATTATACAACTCCATTGCTTCATCATATCTTTCCTGCTTATATAATACATTGCCAAGGTTGAACATGGCCTGCTTTTCAAATTTATTATCAGTTTCAAGAGCTCTTCTGTAGAATATTTCGGCATCTGAATAATTTCCTTCAGAATAAGATTTATTGCCCTGCTTCACCTGCTTTCCGGAATTCTGTGCAAAAGCAACAGAGGTTGTCATCAGCAAAGAGACACCTGCAAGGACTATTTTTAAATACATCTTTACACCTCCTTTCATGATTTTGAAACAGATTTGATATTGAATTTCAACAATGAATCCAGAATTTCCTGCCATTTCATTTTTCTTTCAATGACAAGAAAATCAAGAATCAGTAAAATGAGAGCAGGTATTGCAAACAATCTGAAAAGCGAATCCCAGTCAGCAAATTTTATTACTTCTGTTTCTTGTCTTTCAAGCTTTTCCAGTTCTTCAATAAGAATATCAACTGACCTGCCTGCCTGATTCCCGTCAATACTAATACCTCCGGTGGCTGATGCAATATTCTTCATCAACTGAATATCTGGTTTGGTTATCACAGTATTCTGATTTCTGTCCTGTTTAAAACCTACTGTTTTTCCATTTTCTTTGATTGGGATTGGCGAACCCTCAGCAGTACCAACATACACTGTATGGATGACAATATTATCATTTTGAGCAATTGATGCCGCCTGCAGTGCATCATCTTCAAAATTTTCACCATCACTAACAAGGATAACAGCCTTATTTCTGGCATCAGCCCTTTCAAAAGCCTCAGTTGACAATTGCAGTGCCTGACCAATTGCAGTTCCCTGAAAAGAAATCAGATTGGTTGTAATGGAATTGAGAAACATCCTCAATGCACCCGCATCTGAAGTAATTGGCATATGAATGAATGCATCACCGGCAAAAAGCACAATACCAGTTTTAGCAAATTTCACCTCTTCTGCCAGTTTCAAACAAAACATCCGGGCTCTTTCAAGTCTGTTGGGTTTCACATCTTCTGCAAGCATGGAATGACTAATATCAACTGCAAAAATCATATCAATTGTTTCAGAACGAGCTTGCTTATCAAGCTTCCCCCCCACTTGCAAATTGGCCAAACTCATCACCAGCAATACAAAAACCAGAGTTACAAATAAAAATTTCATCATTTCTTTTCCCGGACTGATCCTTTTCACAATATGGGGCAACAAATGTTCTTCAGCAAGAATTTTGAATCGCTTTTTCTTCCATAGACTATATGAATAATACAGCAAAACCAGAAGAAAAACTCCGGACAATAAATATAGTGCTTCTGTATGTTCAAGTCTGTACATAATTCAATTCTTTTTTTTTACGGCAACATTCTCACAATTCTGTATTTAAATAATAATTCAACAAATAGAAACCCAAGTGCAAGCAGGATAAAAAAATGAAATTTTTCAGTATGCCTGGTATAATAAGCCACTTCAATTTTTGTTCTTTCAAGCATATCAATTTCATCATAAATATCCTGCAATGATCTGTTATCAACAGCTCTGAAATACTTTCCTCCTGTCATATCAGCAATACTAACCAAAAGCGGTTCATCAATTTCCACATCCACATTCTGATACTGCACACCAAAGGGAGTTTGAAAAGGATAGGGCGCTTTACCCATTTTTCCCACACCTATTGTATAAACCCTGATACCATACTCTTTTGCAATATTTGCAGCCATCATGGGGTCAATAAAACCCATATTATTAATTCCATCAGTGAGCAGAATCACAACCTTGCTCACTGATTCACTGTGCCTGAGTCGTTCAACTGAAAGACCCAAACCGTCACCAATGGCAGTACCGTCAGCAACCATATTGTTTCTCAATTTTGCAAGTAACCCTTGTAAAATAGCATGATCAATAGTCAACGGACACTGTGTAAATGCAACACCTGAATATGCAATGAGTCCTATTCTGTCATTGGGTCGTTTTGCAATAAACTCAGAAGCCACTTCTTTGGCTGCCTCAATGCGGTTTGGTTTCAAATCCTCCGCCAGCATGCTCCCTGAAATATCTATGGCAAGCATGATGTCAATTCCTTCAACATTGACTTTTTTGTCAGAATTTGTAGCCTGAGGTCCTGCA
Organism: uncultured Bacteroidales bacterium; assembly: GCA_964526285.1. Classification (GTDB taxonomy): domain Bacteria; phylum Bacteroidota; class Bacteroidia; order Bacteroidales; family DTU049; genus CAYMAZ01. The sequence continues at coordinate 15,255 of CAZGIW010000077.1, forward strand.
AGTGCAAGAATAACCGAAGCGATGGCAAACAAACGAAGCACATGCTGAATATGCCGGAAAATAATTTTCCATGAACGGGGAGCACCTTGAAATCCCTGAAAACCTGAATAAACAACCTCTCCTCTGAAAATTCTGTATTTCCACAAATACCAGGCAAGCAGCAGTGGAACTACAAGCAACAGCCACAAATATGCAGGACGTGAAAAATATTCAGTAATCCAAATCATACTTCATCTTCTTTTGAGTTAACATCTGTTTTGCTTTCTTCGTCTTCGGATACTTCCTTTTTTGTGTGTAACACAAAGTCGTATGCCAATGTAAGACAGTTTTCGTTTTCAGTGACTACGGGATTTGCTTTGGCAAATTTCACCATATCTGCAGTTTTCAGCACATGTTCCAATTTTCTGGCCGATTCCTGATCTGCTTCTGTTTGAGAAAGTGCATCTATGGTTTCAGCAGAAGTCATTTCTGGTGCATCAATATCAAAGCGTCGCTCAATGTATCTTCTCAGCGTATCTGTCAAAACAGTATAATAGTCTTTTATCATACCGCTTCTCCAAACTTTTTCTTCTTTAATTCTGTCAAGTGCTTTCAATGCTTCTTCATGTGGTGGCAAAAGTGGAATTGTGCGTGCCGGAAATAACGGCAGACCTTTTTTTCGACGATTGTATATATATAACAATACAATTACAATTACTATCAACAATAAACCGATGATAAAATGCCAGATATAATCCATCCACTGAAAAGGTATTCCCCATGGATCTTTTATATCTTTTATGGCCTGAGTGGTATCTACTTCTACCATCCCCACATCAAAAAACATACTGTCGCTGAAAATTATTTCAGGCTCACTCTTTCCTTTATCATACCACAAAAAAGGCAAAGAGGGAATCACTTGTCTGCCAGAATCAAAGGATGTAATCATATACACCTGTTGCAACTCTGTGATTTTTTCTCCTGCAGAAAGGGTGTCCGTTTCATTTCGGTGAATAATTTCAATGAATTGAGTGATTGTATCATTTTCAAATTGGGGAAAAGAGACATCTCCTGATCCGGATGGAAATGAAAACTTCAGTCCCAGTTGAATCTGTTCTCCAATTAAAATCTGCTTCCGATCAATACTGACAACTGCTTTTTGTGATAACACAAATAATGGCAGCACAACCAGAAAAGCTGAAATAATTATTTTTAAAAAAACTCGTTCTGTTTTGCTCATCTTACTACATTCTTTTTTCCCGTTGTCTGAACAATTTCAATAATGGTTTCACATAGTCCTGACCTGTCTGTATCACAGCCATATCAGTTCCGGTTTTTACACACACATTCTTCAAACGATCAATATTTTCCATCCACCATTTTTTATAAGCTACTCTTGTTGAAAAATTGTCTGTATCAATATACTTTTTTTGTCCTGTTTCAGGGTCGGCAAACTGCACAAAGCCAACAGGCGGCAATTCATGTTCTTTTAAATCTTCAATTCTCAGTGCCACCAGATCATGTTTACGTTTTGTAATGCCAAACACCTGTTCATAATCCTTATCAAAAAAATCACTAATCAGAAAAACTATACTTCGTTTTTTGATAGTATTATTGAGAAATTCAAGGGCAGAAGCAATGCGGGTTCCCTGATTTTCAGGTTCGAAGTCAAGCATCTCTCTGATGATACGAAGAATATGAGAAGTTCCCTTTTTGGGCGGAATAAATTTTTCAACCTTTGAACTGAAGAAAATAACACCAACCTTGTCGTTGTTATGTATTGCTGAAAAAGCAAGAACTGAAGCAAGTTCTGTAATCATTTCAGACTTAAGTTGTGACTTGCTGCCAAAACTATTGGAAGCACTCACATCAACCAGAAGCAATACAGTGAGTTCGCGCTCTTCCTCAAAAATCTTTATATAGGGATGATTATATCTTGCTGTTACTTTCCAGTCAATGGAACGAATATCATCACCGTAAGAATACTCCCGTACTTCGCTGAAAGCCATCCCTGTCCCCTTGAACGCACTATGATACTTCCCCGAGAAAATCTGGTGTGTCAGTCCTCTGGTTTTTATCTCAATATAGCGTACCTTTTTTAAAATATCAGCGGTTTCCATTGTGTTTTAAAGTTTTTTATTAAACTATTTTCTTGTATAGAAAAAATGAAATAGAAAATAGAAAATAGCAAAATTAAATTTTTGAATTTTCGTTAAGGAACCTCTACGGTGTTTAAGATTTCATTAATAATTTGTTCTGTTGAAATATTCTGAGCTTCGGCTTCATATGTTAATCCTATTCTGTGCCTGAGTACATCGGGTGCAAGTGCTCTCACATCTTCGGGGATAACATATCCGCGACGTTTTATAAAGGCATAGGCTTTGGCGGCAAGTGCAAGATTGATACTAGCGCGTGGTGATGCGCCGAATCTGATCATGTCTGCCATTGCATTCATACGAAACTGTCCGGGATATCGGGTGGCAAACACAATATCAGTGATATAGTTTTCAATTTTTTCATCAATATAGATTTTTCTCACCAGTTGGCGGGCCTGAAGAATGGCTTTTGGTTTGACAACTGCTTTTACCATGGGCGTTCCCGTGGTTGATTGTTGTCTTAAAATTGTTTTTTCTTCATCTTTTGTAGGATAATGCACAATCACTTTGAGCAAAAACCTGTCCACCTGAGCTTCGGGTAGCGGATAGGTTCCTTCCTGTTCAATGGGGTTTTGTGTTGCCAGCACGAGAAAAGGTTCAGGCAGTTGAAAAGTTTCATTACCGATTGTGACCTGCCTTTCCTGCATTGCTTCGAGGAGGGCACTTTGCACTTTTGCCGGAGCCCTGTTAATTTCATCAGCAAGCACAAAATTGGCAAACATTGGGCCCTTTCGCACACTAAATTCTTCAGCTTTCTGACTGTAAATCATTGTTCCAATTAAGTCGGCGGGAAGCAAATCAGGAGTAAACTGAATACGGCTGAATGAAGCCTCAACAGTTTGAGACAATGTTTTAATTGCCAGAGTTTTGGCAAGACCCGGAACACCTTCCAGCAGAATATGTCCGTTGGCCAAAAGCCCGATAACAAGACGTTCAACCATTTGCTTCTGACCTATAATTGCGTTGCCAATTTCAAGGTTGAGCAAATCAATAAACTCGCTTTCTTTGCGAATCAAATCATTCAATTCCTGGATGTCAAGATTTTCATTCATAGTTACATACGTTTTTTTTACACAATTTGACGGCAGCCTTTTTAACAAAAATTATACCTTTTGCTGCAACACTGACAAAACGGCAAGGTGGTTAGTTTAGTATGAAAAACCATCAAAAAAAATTTCAATTATACTTCAATCCGAAGTTCGCAAGGGGATCACTAAACGGGTCATTCGGTGTTCGGTTGCGAGGCGAGTAACGGTTGGGGAATTCGGTATTTGGCTCTGACAGGTTAAAAGACTGATGTTATTTCAGCGAGTTTTACACCTGTTTCCTGGTTCGGCGAGGTTCACCGACCTCCCACGTCACATTTGTCACCCCAAACCACAATCGCGACACATTCCCCTCCGATGGAGGGGTGCCCGCTTGCGAGG
>CAZGIW010000078.1:0-18459 GCA_964526285.1 uncultured Bacteroidales bacterium
CAAAAATATCATTTTGTTTGATAATTGAGATAATTGTTATTTTTGCATGAACAAGAGTTCTTATATGAAAAAAGTATTAATAGTTTATTATAGCCAAACAGGACAGGTTAAGAGTATTATTGATTCGCTTGTATCAGGGTTTACAAATACTGATAGAATACAGTTTGATTATTTCAGGATAAAACCAGAGCAGGATTTTCCTTTTCCATGGCCTTCTGATGATTTTTTTGATTCAATGCCCGAATCCGTTAAGGGAATTCCTGTGCCTGTTGATATGTCTGACTTTCCAATTTACACACACTATGATCTAGTAGTTCTTGCAGGTCAGGTTTGGTACCTTTCTCCTTCGATTCCTCTTATGTCTTTTCTATTAAGTAATGAAGCGTTAGACTTTTTTAAAGGAAAAAATGTGATTACTTTATATGGGGTGAGAAATATGTGGTTGATGGCACATAATAGAGTTTCTTCTGCATTGAAGGCAATGAATGCAACACTGGTGGGAAATATTGTTTTAGTTGACAGAGCTGGAAATAGTGTTTCGGTTTTAACAATTATTCGATGGTTGTTAAAAGGGAAGAAAGGTCCTTCCCGATTTTTACCTGAAGCAGGTGTTTCAGGAAAGGAAATAGCTGAATCTTCAAAATTTGCAAAACCTGTTGAGTTGGCACTGTTATCCAATGATTTTAGCCTTATGCAACATCAGCTAATTCAATTGGGTGGGGTTCCCATTCAGTTTCATGTTATGAGTATTGAAAAAACAGCCATAAAGATATTTCGCAGGTTTGCTGACTTCATACTGAAAAAAGGAATTGCTGGTGAAAAGCGAAGGTTGCGCAGAGTCAGATTTTTTAAGTATTATTTGCTTATTGTTATTTTTTTATTGTTTCCTTTTGCTGCACTTGTTTTCAGACTGAAAAAGCTGTTTTTTCCGTCAAAAGCAAAGGAACAAATAAATGAGGCAATCAATGTTTAAATAAACTCATTGTATGATGTTATTCAAATATTCGAACTGCTTAATGCATATCATGTATTCATTTTATTCTTTCATACGTTGGGTTTTCATATGCTCAGAAGAAAAAAAATGTGTAATTTTGTAAGCTTGTTTTTTAACTTAATCTGCTTTCTGAAAAATGTCGAGTACATTCAATGTATACATTAATAAAATGGCATCATTTCTGCCCAACGAACCTGTTCACAATGACCAGATGGAAGAATATCTCGGGTTTATAGCCGGAGAGAAATCACGTTTTAAGAATATTATTTTGCGTAATAACGGAATCAAAACCCGCTATTATGCCATTGACAAAAATGGAAATTCCACTCATTCAAATGCCCAGCTTACCAAATGTGCTATTGAAAAATTATTTGATAACACATTTACTGCTGAAGATATTCAGCTTTTGGCTTGTGGTACTAGTTCTTCGGAACATATTGTGCCTGCACATGCATCTATGGTTCAGGGCGAATTGCAATGCAATCCTGTTGAGGTGATGAGTCCCTGTGGCACCTGCAATTCAGGGATGCTTGCTCTTAAATATGGTTATATGTCTGTATTGTCAGGTTTAACAGATAATGCAGTATGCACAGGTTCAGAAAAAAACTCTATCTGGATGCGAGCTGACAATTTTGTTGAAGAAGCTAATCGACTTTGTGAGCTGGGCAAAAATCCATATATCGCTTTTGAAAGAGAGTTTCTGAGGTGGATGCTTTCGGATGGGGCAGGTGCATTTTTGCTTCAGAACATACCCAATTCATTGGGAATCTCCCTTCGTATTGACTGGATGGAAATAATTTCATACGCAAACGAACTTAACACGTGTATGTTTGCCGGAGGTCTCAGAACTGAAGACGGAAATGTGAAACCTTGGAGAGAAATGAATCAGCATGAGCAAATGACCAATTCTGTTTTTTCTCTTCAGCAGGATGCCAAATTGCTTGAGAAGTTCATTACCCGCAAAGGTGCTGAATTTCTTGCAGATATTTCTAAAAAACACAATTTTTTGCCTGCTCAAATGGATTATTTTTTACCACATATGTCCTCTGAGTTTTTTAGAAAGAAAATTGAAGAAGATGCAAAAGCACTCAATGTGCCTATCCCATATGACAAATGGTTTACAAATCTTGACAGGGTTGGAAATCTTGGTGCTGCTTCAGCATATGTCATGCTTGAGGAATTGTTTAATTCGGGCAAACTTCAAAAGGGCAAAACAATTCTTGTGATGGTTCCTGAAAGCGCAAGATTTTCGTATACTTTTATGAAACTTACTGTTGTTTGATATTTGCTTTAGCAGTTTGAAGTTTTAAATCGCTATAGTTTTCTTAGGTGAAGATTATATGCTCTAATATAAATTTGTGTGGTTATTTAATTTTTTTTGTTATCTTTGCACAAATTCAGAAACACCAAAATGACCCCTATTGCCAAATTCAATCATTTGTATGAAAATCTGCCCTCAAAGCAAAAAAATCAATTGCTTTCTGAAATTAACCTCATTCCAACCATTCAAATAAAAAATATTGTAAGCAAATGCCCATACTGTGACGGCAAAAAATTTATCAAACATGCCAGGTACAAAGGAACATTCCGGTTTAAATGCAAAACCTGCAACAAAACCTTTTTGCCAACAACAGGTTCATCTATGCATTATATAAACAAACGTGTTGAGTTTATTCAATATGCTGAAATAATGAGAACAGAAGGAGTTCTCAGTATTGCAAAAATGGCAAAACGATTGAATATAAGTGTGGTAACTGCATTTGATTGGCGTCATAAAATATTGTTGTCTATTCCTCAACAGGAAAACCTTTTTAATAATGAATTGCATTGCAGTGATTTGTGGTTTTTTTACAGTGAAAAAGGAAGACGGGGAATTAAAAATCCCAGAAAAAGAGGAGTTGGTAAACGTAGAGTAAATAGTAATTATCAGGCTAAATTAATAGCAGCAAGTGATTTGCAACAAGTTGAAATGAAACTTGCAAAAATTGGCAAAATTACCAAAGATGACCTGGTGCGAACAATGGGAAATAAAATCAGCAAAGAAACAACACTGATAAGCGACACACATTCTTGTTTTGTCAACTTTGCTAAAGATTATGGCTTGAAACATAGAAGTATAATTCTAAAAAATTGTCAAATATCAGATGGAGAAGACACTACATATATAAACAACCTTTCGGAACGCGTAAAAATATGGATAAACAGAATCATGCGCGGTGTTTCAACTAAATATCTTCAACTGTATGCCAACTATTTTGCATTTTGTGAAAAAAATTCTTTTGATGCACTGATTAGCTCTTTTATTAATCAAAAGCAAGTATGGGCAATCTATGCACAAATTGAAAAAGTGTATGAAATTTTTATGTCCAAATATTCACGCCTTACATATGGATGTCCTGTTAGCAGAAAAAGAAAAACAATAAGCAGGTTTGCATTAGTGGATCCCTGGTATCCATATTAATAAAAAATCACATGTATTTTTATTAGAGCCTTTATTTTTTCTGTTTATCCATGAAGATTTTGAAGGCTGGATCAGATCGTGCTGTGAGATATTCTCCAAACATATATCTGGTTTTGGTGACAGGGTGTTCCATTTCAAGATTATAGTATTCAAAAACACCACCACCAAGATCTTTTCTGAGAGCTCTCACTTTTGCCTTTTGCCAGTTGTCCTTAAATAGTTTGGCATCTTCAAGTTGCATTGTAACAAAAAATGTTTGATTACCGATTATGACGGGATACTCAACTTTATCTGCGTTATAAGTGCCGATTCCTGAAAGAGTGATGTTAACCCAGCTGTAAGCATTTGCAGCTTCTTCAAGTTTCATCATTTCTGCAGCCTGTTGTTCCAGCAATGCTTCTTTTTTACATTCGTCAATCAATAAAGCTTTTCGTTTATCATAGTCAGCAATTCTTCTTTCATATTGTTCAGTTGTTTCAAATTCACCTTTAGGTTTTTTCAGTTCTTCAAGCTGAGGTGTTTTTTTCTTCATGCATTCATAGTAAGTGTATTCGCTCATATCCCAAATATGAATACTTAAGTCTTCCCCAATTGTTGCAAACAGAGCAAAAGCAGGAAGCCATGCAAAGTTCATAATTTTGCTTTTGTGTGCAGGTTTCACAACAAGAAGTTGATGGTTCAGGTTGTTGTAAATTTTAATTTCTCCCTGATGGTCAATACTAATTAATTGATTGTCCTGATTAATAAATGCTGCATTGCTTACGGGTTTTTTATAAAAATCAAATTTTTTGAAAATTCTGTTTGAGTCTGTTTCCCAAATAATCATTGAGTTGTCATCTGAAGTGCTGACGATAAATTTATCATTGGCACTATATGAAACACTGTTTGTAGAATTCCTGTGTCCTTTTAGTTCAGCAATCATTTCTCCGGAAGAAACACTCCATAGTTTAACGGTTTTGTCCCAACTTGTGGTGGCAATGACACTTCCGTCAGATTTATAGCATAATGAAGTAACCGGGTCATGGTGAGCATTAATTTTTTTAACTATTCCGCCGGTTGCTACATCCCAGATAATGAGTAATCCGTCATCTCCGGCACTTGCAAGAAATTTTCCGTCAGGACTGAATTTAACATTATTCACTTTATCAAGGTGTCCTATCAGCACAAAATCAGGTTCTTTCTTGCCTTTTTGCCACAAGGCTATTTGTTTGTCCCAACTTCCGGTAGCAATGACATTATTGGCAGATAAATCTATTGTGGTAATGGCTCCGTCGTGAAATTTCAAGGTATCACTCACTTTTCCGGTTGCAATATCAAACACCCAAACCAGTCTGTCATAACTGCCAATATATATCTGTTTTCCATCATTGGAAAATACAGCAGAAGTTGGCCATTGCTGTGGACCTTTCAGTGTTTTCACAAATACTTGTGAGAAAGCAGAGAGTGAAAGAATAACTGAAAACAGCAGTAAAGTAAATTTCTTATTCATAGCTTGCCTGAAATTTTTTTCAAATATCTGAAAAATTTTTATGCAAAAGGTTGAATTTGTTTTTTTTTTTTTAATAATTGATGGTAAAATGCATTTAACAAAACGCAAAAATGCTGTTGTTCAACAGGATATAATTATTGTCTAACTGTTTGCAGCAGCGATAAATTTTTATGTTATACAGTTACAAATCATTTATTTGTTAGAAATCTTCTGAAATGTCTAATTTTGCAATATGAAAATTGTTGCAAGAAATAAAAAGGCAGGTTTTGAGTATTATCTTGTTGAAAAATTTATAGCCGGAATTGTGTTAACAGGAACAGAAATTAAATCAATCCGGGCTGGCAAGGTTTCGATTGGTGATGCCTACTGTGCCTTTTTTGAGGAGGAACTATTTGTGAAAAACATGCATATTGCTGAATATGATCATGGCAACATTTATAATCATGAACCTGTTAAGGATCGTAAGCTTTTGATGACTAAGAGGGAATTGAAAAAACTCAGGTCCAAAAATGTAGAAAAAGGAGTAACCATTGTCCCTACCATGTTGTTCATAAATGACAGAGGTTTAGCAAAACTGGAAATAGCTTTGGGTAAGGGGAAAAAACTTTACGACAAACGGGATACAATTAAAACCCGTGATGTAAGCAGGGAAAATGACCGAAAAATAAAGTTGTAGTTCTGCTAGATTTTTCCAACTTCAACCTTAGGGAAACATGTTTTTGTAATGCTCATATCTTTCCAGAATACTTTTTACAAACCCTGCAGTGGCTTGCCCCTTGCAGTAACCATAATCAACAACTTCATCAGTAAAATACCTGTGTTGACTTTTGGCTATCAGATAATATTCCACATTATTTTCCCATAATCGTGGATTCTTATTGTATTTATCAGCCAATGCCATGGCGTCTCTGATGTGACCTTCTCCTAAATTATAAGCAGCAAGCACAAATTTTTTTCTTTCTATACTGTCAGGAACCGCTTCAATAAAACTATCATCAAGAAATTGAATTAGCTTTATTCCTGCCTTGATATGTTCTTCTGCTGATGATTCAGGTCCTACTCCAAATTTTGCAGCTGTAACAGGCATGAGCTGCATAATGCCAAATGCTCCTGCATATGAAACCAAATCATGCCTGAAATGTGATTCCTCGTATATCAATGCAGCAATCAATCTCCAGTCCCAGCCAATTTCCCCGCTGTGCTTTTTTATTACATCATCATAGGCTGAAATTGTTTCCTGTTTTGCTGAAAAATAACCATCTGATGTTTTTGAAAATTTCCAGGGATTTTCATAAAACCTGTGATACAAATATCCATATTCTCTGCTGCCACAAAAGTTATAGAGCCAGCTGTCAAAAGCTTCAAGCAGGTGCTCTGACCCTTTTCTCATACACCATCCCATGGGTTTGTCTCCGCCAATTTCAAGTGAAATGTCAAGATTATCATAGATATAAGCATGGTATGAAGCCAGATGTTGATCAGCAATAGTATATCCAATGATACCATCTGCCACAGCATCTATAAGATGCTCCGATCCATAGTATTTAACCTCAATAATAACAGGAGGGTGTGAAAGATGCGCAATTTCGGTTTTTAATATTGATTTGAAAACTGAACCTGAGGGAATATATACTGTTTTTCCAGCAAGATCTTCAACTGAACTGACCATCTCGTCAGGATTTTCTCTTTTTTGTTGTATCAGCAACTGAGAAGTATATGCATAAGGCAATGTAAACACAATGTCATCACCAAAACGCCCTTCTGAAATTGTCAAATCAGCACACACAATATCACATTTTCCATTTCGAAGCATATTGACAGCCTCCCTGATATCATTGGTAACAATGATGCTCAATTCAACATTCAGATAATCTGCAAAATATTTTGCCAGTTCATATTGAAAGCCAACAGGGCGACCATGCAGAATATAATAATTCAGCGAATTGTAGCCCAAGCTCACATCAAGTCTGTTTCTCTCCAAAATATGTTCAAGATCTGTGCATTCTTTTTCTGCCTTTTCCAAATGCTCAGATGGTCTGTTGTTTAAACGAATATAAAAAACCAACAGAAGAAAAAGCAATAATATTGCTGAAAACAGATAGAACAAGTGAAGGACGGTTCTTTTTTCCATCTGAAAATTTTGTGCAATTTACAAAGTTTTTTTTAAACCGAATAAGTTTGCTCATAAATTGATAATTTTACACTCTTAAATAGTACAATATGAAGCAATATCTTTTGTATTTAATCATTCTGCTGTTCCTCATGTGCTTTGCATGTGCACCGGTAAGAACAGTAGTCCCCCTTGAAAAGAACGAAACTCATATCTCCGCATCACTCGGAGGTCCTCTTATTGAGTTCTCAGGGGCGGTGATTCCTGTTCCTCTTTCTTCTGTTCATTTGGGTCACGGTCTCAATAATTCAACAACATTCAATGTCGCCATGCACACAACGTCTCTGCTTTTTGGTGTTATCCAAATTGAGTCATCACTTTGCAAGCAACTATATTGTAATGAAGAAAAGAAATGGGGCATATCAACAAATCCGGGGTTTTACTTTATGATTGATACATGGAAATGGAAGCCTGTCTTTTATCCCATGCTTGATGTGAATGCCTACAAAATCTACAGTGATAATAACCACGTGCTCTACTTGTCTTATTCCCAGATGATTGAACTTTCACCCTCAAAAGCATTCGAACAGGAAATTCAGCATAGATACATACCATGGATAACAGCAGGACACATATGGAGACGTCAGAAAATGAACTACACAATAGAATTCAAATATTTGAATTTTTTGCAGTCAAACGAAAATATTGTGGTTGATTATATCGCTCCCGGGAAAACAGGTACATTTGGATTGCAATTGGGGTTCACAAGAAAATTTTAATATCATGAATAAATATCAAATGAAAGATTTTTTACATATGGGATTTGGATTTTTTAAAAGGGGATGGTTTTTACTCATTATCCCTGTTTCAGTTTGGCTTTTATCTTCTTCATGTATGCGGCTTGACAGTTTTCTTTACAATCCCAATGCCAGTCCTATCACCGAATATCTCCTGGGTCAATATGATGGAGAAGTTGACTTTACATTGCATGATAGTATGAAAATCAATCCCAATATGTTGCATTTGTTTCAAATTGAATCTGATGACAATGGAGACAAAAAGAAAATTTGGGCATTGTATATTGGCGATATGAGTAGGATTAATACAGATACAGTAATTTTGTATTGTCATGGAAATAAGGATCATATGGATTTTTATTTTCCCCGGGCGCAGTTACTTGCCAATGCTGGCGGAAAACATCGATACGGAGTGATGATGTTCGACTATCGCGGTTTTGGCCTTTCAGAAGGTGTTCCAACTGAAAGTGGTTTATATGCTGACACCGACGCAGCAATGAAATGGCTGAAAGAAAACGGATTAACCAGCGACAGACTAATAATTTATGGTTTCAGCATGGGAACAGCACCTGCAACCAAACTCACAGCAAAGGCACAAGCTCTGCAACCTTCAAAACTAATACTTGAAGCACCATTTGCATCAGCTGAAGTTTTTGCACAGGATGCAGCAGGACTTGCTATTCCAGGCTCATACTTTGTAAATCTTGAAATTGATAATGCTGAGGAAATAAAACAAGTGTCTCAGCCATTTCTATGGATACACGGAACTAATGATGCGTTCATTAGTATGAGTTCTCACGGCAATGTGGTATTTGCAAACTACAAAGGACAAAAAGGATTTGCTTTCAGAGTGGATGGTGCCGATCATTCAGATTGTCAGGTTTTTATCGGTTTTAACCAATATACAGAGATTGTACATCTCTTTATTTCGGAGCAACTTGAATATAATAATTCGATTGTCCCTGAGTAGTTGTCAAATTCATTAACTTTGAACCTTCAATTCAACAAAAAATCAATGAACGTTATACAACTTGAGAATGTAAGCAAATCTTACGGGAAGAATAAAGCTTTGGACAATTTGAGTCTGAAAGTACAGGAAGGAGAAATATATGGTTTTATTGGTCCCAACGGTGCAGGTAAGTCAACAACAATTCGACTTATTCTCAACTTTCTTAAATCTGACAGTGGAGCAATATCTGTTTTCGGACTAGATCCCTCTGCTGGAGAGATTGAAATAAAAAAACAAACAGGGTATGTTTCTTCCGAAACATTTATGTATCCTGATATGAAAGTAAAAGAAATTTTCAGGTTTACTTCATCATACTATAAAGTAGATGCTACAGAAAAGATTAAAACACTCATTCAGGTGCTTGATATCGACATAAACAAAAGATTTGAGGAATTATCCTTTGGCAACCGAAAAAAAGTTGCCATTGCATGTGCAATGCTTCATTCTCCTAAGCTGATTATTCTGGACGAACCTTCAAACGGGCTTGATCCTGTAATCAGGACACATTTGTATTCTTTGCTAAAGGAAGAACAAAACAATGGCACTACAATTTTCTTTTCTTCACATGTTTTGGGTGAAGTGAGAAAAGTATCAACCCGAATTGGATTATTGAAAGAAGGCAAGCTTATTAAAGAAGTTTCAGCAAGTGAATTCACAAAAACAGGATATTGTAAGGTAAGCGTTGATTCTGCTGATATTTCATCACTGAAGGCCTTGGAGGGAGTTGTTGCAACTGAACAACATGGAAACCATCACAGTTTTATTTATTCAGGAAGGCCTGATGTGCTTCTTAAAACACTTTCAGCAATGAGTATTGAATCAGTGTTGATTGAAGAACCTGATCCTGAAACAGTTTTTATGCATTATTTTCAACATTAGAAAACCACAGTTATGTTATTTCAAAGAGAAATTAAAAAAAACCTCAGACCATTTCTGGTCATAACACTTGTTTGTTCAATTCTTATTCTTTACATAGTTTCCATGTCAAAATCCTTTAGTTCAGATATTCAACAAATACTTGATATGAAACTCCCAAAAACCATGCAGCATGCCATGGGATTGGATGGGCTGGATTACAGTAACCCGGCAAGTTTCTTCTCGTTGTCGTTTTCATATATATATCTGTTTTTCAGCATTTTTGCGTCCGGACTTTTTGCTTCCATTGTTTCAAAAGAATTTACTGAAAAAACAGGAGAATATTTGTTTTCCATGCCTGCATTCAGAATTAAGTTTATTTTGCAAAAACTTGCTGCCGGGTTTCTATTTATGATATTGTGGGCAATAATAATCTTTGCTGTTTCATGGATTTCATTTAAAGTAAATATAAGTGGAAGCATTGACATGAAACCGATTTTGCTTTCAACGGTCGCTTGGTTTATTGGGGGAACTGCTTTTGCTTCAGTAGCTTTTTTTATGTCTTCATTTCTAAGAAGGGCCAAAACAATTTCAGGAGCCTCAATTGCTCTGGTTATGTTGATGTATATGCTTCAACTTGTCATTTCTTTTAAGGATTCTTTGTCTTTTGTGAAATATATTTCTCCCTTTGATTGGTTTAAAGGTTCTGAAATCATTAATACAGGACAATTATCAATTGAATATTGTCTTGTTGCGATTGGAATTTCAATTGTATGTTTTACAGTTGGAGTTTATAGATTTAAAAGAAAAGATGTTCTGATTTAGAATACATTATTTTTTCAGAGATATTTTAATATTAATAAAATTACAGCAACAATGAAGCTGAATCACATACTGGAGCATATTGGGAACACCCCGCATATCCATCTGAGTCGTTTGTTTGAGAGTGATATTTATGTGTGGATGAAACTTGAAAAACAAAATCCTGGTGGAAGTATAAAAGACAGGATTGCTTTGGCAATGATTGAGGATGCAGAAGAAAAAGGGATCCTGAAACAGGGAAGCGTTATTATTGAGCCAACATCAGGAAACACAGGTATTGGGCTTGCAATGACGGCTGCAGTAAAAGGATATGATTTGATTATTGTCATGCCCGAATCTATGAGTGTGGAAAGGAGAAAAATTAGTCAGGTTTATGGAGCACGGATTGTTTTATCTTCACGTGAAAAGGGGATGAAGGGTGCTATTGAGAAAGCAAATGAACTGCTAAAGGAGACCCCCAACTCATGGATGCCTATGCAGTTTGAAAATGCGGCCAATCCAATGATACATGAAAAAACCACAGCACAGGAAATTATTAGAGATTTTCCTGAGGGTATAGATTATTTTATCACCGGAGTAGGAACTGGCGGGCATATCACAGGGGTGGGCAGAAAGCTAAAGGAACAATTTCCTGCAATGAAAATTTTTGCTGTAGAGCCTGAGTTGTCTCCTGTGCTTGGCGGTGGCAATCCTTCGCCACATCCAATACAGGGAATAGGTGCCGGATTTGTCCCCGACGTGCTGAACATGGATCTGATTGATGAAGTCATTCCGGTATCTGCCGAAGACGCAGTTTTGTTTCAGTCGCAACTTGCCAGAACAGAGGGCATATTTGCAGGAATTTCAACCGGTGCTTCGCTGGCAGCAATATCAAAGAAATTGCCTGAAATTCCAAAAAACTCATGCATTCTCACATTTAATTATGATACAGGTGAAAGGTATCTTTCTGTTTAGGAATTCTGAAAAAATTTTTCGGCAAATAGAAAATTAACATTTGTTCATCAAAAAAAATAATATTTTTGTTGGCGAATATGAAAATCAGCAGACCTTTCAACTTCAGGTTATTTCTTGTGTATCTCTTTATTATTGCAGGAGGAGCTTATGTGATAGTGCTGGAAGTTATCAAAACAGACAGAGAGTTAAGAAACAGGCTGAAAAATAATTCAATCATGTCATCGGAACTGTTGAACAGGGATGACATGTCAATGCTAACAGGAACTATTGAAGATACTTCGTCTTATTACTATAAAAAACTTAAACGTGATTTACATAATATAAGAATCAGTATTGCTGATTGCAGATTTACCTATCTGATTGGAAGAAAAGGGGATGAATTGTTTTTTTATGTTGATTCTGAACCATCAGAATCTGAAGACATGTCTCCTCCGGGACAGATTTTTACTGAAGCACCTGAGGTTCTTTATACAATGTTTGAAGACATTGATGTGTCAGTTGATGGACCCAATAAAGACAGATGGGGAACATGGATTAGTTGTTTTTCACAGGTTCGTAATCATGATACAGGCGAAGTTATTGCTGTTTTTGGTGCAGATGTTTCTTTCAGACAATGGAAAACCATTATTGTCAGAAAATCGTTGTTCTCTGTGGCCCTGATTATTCTTGCTATGATTGCAATCAGCATTGCTTTTTTGCTTGGAAGAAAAGTATTTGTGGTGAAACGTGATGCTAATCAGTCGCTCACACTGTTTAAGGAGGCACTTGATAATTCAACCGATGCTGTTGGTATGTCAACTCCTGAAGGGAAGCATTATTATCAGAATAAGGCATTTGATGAACTGTTTGGAACAATTGGGGAATATCCGCCTGACACAATGTATGTTGATAAATCTATGGGAGATGTTATTTTTAAGTCTCTCAGGGAAGGGGGTCAGCTAACCACAGAAGTAAAGATGTACAGAAAAGACAGATCAGTTGCCGATGTGCTGTTAAGAGCCTATGCAAATAAAAATAAGGATGGGAAAATTATTTCTCTTGTGGGTCTGCATAATGATATTTCCGAAAAAAATAAAGATGCTGAAGAATTAAACAATGCGAAAGTACTTGCAGAAGAAAGCAATGCCAACATTAGATCGATTATTGATAATACAACAGAAAATATCTGGGCAGTTGACAAAGAATACAAACTTATTTATATCAACAAGGTATTTCAGAAAGAGTTTTTTGATGGTTTTGGTGTGCAATTGCAACAGGGAGATTGTATTCTTGATAAATTACCCAATACCAGCAGCAAGGTGTGGAAAGAAAGATATGACCATGCATTTAGTGGCACTCACTTTTCTTTTGATGACGAAATTGAAGTTGCAAAAGGAGTTATTGTATATGTTTATGTATCAATGAACCCCATAGTGGTTGGTAATGATGTCATTGGAGTCTCTGTGTTTGCCAGTAATATTACTGAAAGAAAAATGCAGGAAAAGGAGCTACTGAAAGCCAAGGAAAGAGCTGAAGAAAGTGATCGACTGAAAACTGCATTTTTGCAAAACATTTCTCACGAAATCCGTACTCCTCTCAATGCCATTTCAGGATTTTCAGATTTACTTGATAAACACGAACTCAGTGATGAAAAAAGAAGAGAGTTTATTTCAATTATTCAAAACAACAGCCATCAGCTTGCTTCCATTGTATCAGATATTTTAACAATTTCTTCCATTGATGCAAAACAGGCAAGGGTAAATTGTGAAACTGTCAATATTTATGAACTAATGGTAGAACTTGAGAAAAATTATCAACAATTTGCCAAACAAAGTAACATTGCATTTTCATGTATTTATGGTTCGGATGATATTAAACCTGAAGTTTATACTGATAAGACAAAGCTTCAGCAAATTCTTTCCAATCTTCTCAATAATGCATTTAAATTTACTGAAAAGGGTGAAGTTGAGTTTGGTTTCAGCTTGAAAGACGAAATGATTGAGTTTTTTGTCAGAGATTCAGGAATTGGAATACCTGCCGAAGACCTAAAAAAAATCTTTAATCGGTTTTATCAGTCTGATAATGCGGTCAACAGAAAACAAGGAGGAACAGGTTTGGGCCTTACTATTTCATTCTCATATGTGGAACTTTTGGGCGGAGAATTGTTTGCAGAATCTGAACCAGGAAAAGGATCAAAATTTGTCTTTACGATTCCATGTATTAAATAAGTTGTAACTGCTCAGCACGATTTTAATAAGCCACTAATTCACGAATTTTCACGAATAATCCCGTTGGTTCTGCAAAAGCCATTATACAATTTCAAATTCAGAAAAATGAAAGTAAGCTTTCTTTCTCAGAATTTGAAAATGTGTAAAAGCAAATCTGAATACTCAGATTTGCTTTTGTTTTAAAATGGCTTTTGCAGATTTTTTTTTGCAATCACCAATAAAACTCACTATTCGTGTTTGTACAAATATTTAGCAATACAAAAGGCTATGTTTATTTTAAAAATTGCTGTGCGAAGGGCTTTAGTCCTGAGCTAAACAAACCTTTTAAGAACGAAAAAATATTACGCAAAAAAAATCAATAGCAACGGGCTTCAGCCCGTTGAAAGCCAAAGTCTCCTAAAGTGCTTTTTTGGAATGTAAATTTGCTCGAAGATACAAATTTCATTACAAAAACACAAAAGGGACATAATGATTAATCCTTTTGTATTGTTTAGCATAACATATTCGTGGAAATTAGAGAATTCGTCACATCCCATCGGGATAAATCGTGATAAATGATAAATTGGCTAAAAAACTACGTTACTATTTCAGCGTGGAGCATTTAGAAAAATCCTGACTTTAAAAAAAAGTGTTTTATCTCCCCCCGGGTTTAACTATACGTTTTCCGTTTTCATCAAATTCCATTGACTGAATCACCTCTCCTTTTTCATTCCAGAATGTCCATTTGCCAGTTTTTACTCCATTGGTAAAACTCCCTTCCTGTGCTTTTTTGCCGCCCATATGATATTCAACAAACAAACCATGAGGACTGCCATTTTCAAAAAATTGCTCTCTGTATTTGTTGCCCCATTTATCATAAAATGTCCATTTTCCCTGCTTCAATTCATTATTGTAGTAACCCGATTCAAAGGGTTGTCCGTTCTCCTGATACTCTGTCCAAAAGCCATGTCTCACTCCCATATTGTAACTTCCCTCATATAGTTTGTTGCCCTTTTGTGTGTAAAACACTGAACTTCCATTTCGTAATCCATCTGAATAATTGGTTTGATATTTCAACCCTCCATTAGGGAAATATCCCATCCACTGTCCGTCCATTACTCCTGCTTTGAAATAACCCTTGTCCTTGATTTGTTCAGTTTCATACCAACTGGTCCACAATCCCTGTTCTTTGTCTTCTGCAAAATTGCCTTCTCTTTGTTTTTTGCCGTTTTCATACCAGGCAATCCATGTGCCTGTGCGTTTGCCGTATTCAAATTTTCCGGCTTTCCATTTTTCACCTGTTTCATAAAAATATTCCCATTCTCCATGTTGCAATCCTTTTGAGAAAAAACCTCTGCTGCCAATCTTTCCTGTGGGATGATAAAATTTCCACTCCCCTTCATGCATGTCCGTTTCCATGTGGCCTTCCATTTCTTTGTTGCCGTTTTTATACCACCATTGTGCAAAACCGTGCAAAGAATCATTGATAAATGTCCCCGTGAATTCCTTTTGCTCGTTATCATAAAAAATTTCTGAAAGGCCATTCTTCTTGCCTTTAAGGTATATGGTCTTTTCGCGAAGCTTCCCGTTTTGGTGATATTCCAGAAATTCACCTTCGATTTCGCCATCTTTTACTGAATATTTGTTTTTCAGGGTTTTGTCAGGATAATAGATTTCGCAAGGTCCGTTTTCTGTATTAATTTTTTTCCACAAATTGCCGTTTTCATAAGTATAGTCCCAGATTCCTGCTTTTTTATCATTTTCAAATCTCCCAACACCTGCAATTTGTCCATTTCCATGATACAGTTTCCATTCTCCGTGCATCATGTCATCAACAAATTCCAAAGTTTCCATTAAATCTCCATTGGGAAAATAGGCTTTGTACAATCCGTTTTTCTTCCCTTCTTTCACTAACCATTCTTCAACCTTAATTCCCAATGAATCCCATATTACAACTGGTCCTTCCCACGAGCTGACTGTTTTCCAAACTTTGCCGTTTTCAAACCAATATTGCCATTCGCCTGTTATCTCTCCGTGTTCATAATGCTGAAGTGAAAGGGGATTGCCGTTATCATACCAAAACTTCCATGTTCCATGACGCTTTCCATCCATCACCTCTCCTTCCCATTCTTTGAAATCTGGATATTTGTAATAAGATACACTTTTTCCGTTTTCCTTGTCTTCTTCAAGTCTGAGCTGACCATTTTTGTAATAATATTGCCAGTGACCAACCTCAACTCCTTTCAGATATTCTCCCTGTGATTCAACATTCCCGTTGTCATACCAGTAAGTCCACAATCCTGTGCGCAAACTGTCCTGAATATGGCCTTCAGATTTCTTTTGTTTTTTTGCCCACCAGGTGGTAACTTTCTGCGGCTTTACCTGTGAATAACAAACTAATGAAATCAATAAGGCAGTAATAAAAATGGATAATGTTCTCATAGGTTTTGAATATAATATTAATAATTACGTTCAGTAATAAAATTTATTGTTTTTACAATCAAATCTCTGTACTTGTTATCAGGCAAATAATCAAGTTTTGAAATGGCTCTATCAGCAAATTCATTCATTTTAATCTGAGCATATTCAAGACTTCCCTTTTCCTGAAGCCACTTCAAAACACTCTCAGGGGCTCTTTTTCCTTTTTTTATTTTCTTAAGAATAGATTTATACTTTAATCTTTCAGAAAAATCTGAATTATTCAAAGCATGAATCAAAGGAAGTGTCAGTTTGTTTTCTTTTAAATCAGTAAAAGCCTTTTTTCCTGTATCATTGTGACTAAAATCAAGCAAATCATCTTTTATTTGAAAAGCCATTCCGGCCTGTAATCCGGCTTCGTAAAAAACCTCAATAGCCTCGTCTTCTGCTCCGGCGGTATAGGCTCCGCATTGAAAACAGGCAGCAAACAAAACGGCAGTTTTAAATTCAATGATTTTAAAATAACTTTCTTCGTCATTTTTTCCTGACCGTAGTTTCTTTATTTGCCAAAGCTCACCTTCACTCATTTTGCGTGTTGCTCTTGAAACATATTTCAATAGCTGAAAGTAATCATGTTCAAGCGCAGTGAGTAATCCTGTTGCCAGCAAATAATCTCCAAGTAACACAGCTGCTTTGTTTTTCCACAAAGCATTCACGGTGAACATTCCCCTTCTCTGGTCAGCTTCATCAACCACATCATCATGAACTAATGTGGCTGTGTGCAGCAGTTCAATCAATGCAGCAGCCCTGTATGTCATTTCATTAATGTTGCCACATGCACCGGCAGACAGAATTACAAACAGTGGGCGGATTTGTTTGCCGCGCTTTTTGAATAAATATTTTAAAATCAGACTAAGAGATTTAACATCCGAACTCACAAGCCTGTCAAACTCAGTCCTGAAATGCTGCATCTCAGCATCCACAGAAGAAAAAACAGATTGAATATCTTTTGACATATCTTTGAATTGTTGCAAAAATAAGAATAATTGTCATCAGGTATGTTTAAATGTTTAAGTTCAAATTAAGCTGTTTTTATTTACAAAGATAAAGGCATAAAATCATTACTTAAATATTATATGCTTTATATTTCAGAAGATATTTTTACAAATTGTGTTTTATTATACAAATCAAGTTGAAAATTTGATGAATGAATATATTCTTTGTTATTACTCAGCGGCTTCCCTTTCCAATAGGGATTACTATGTGATGGGATCGGCATAAATCGTGATAAATCGGGACTAATCAATGAACTTACGATTGTTTTTTTAACCACGATGGACACAAAGTTTTTTCATTTATCATTATGTGACAAAGGGCACAGAGATTTTTTTCTCTCTTTAGTGACTTAATCACATAATGGTAAATGGATAAAACATATTTGTCTTTTTTTTTAACCATATAAGGCATATAAGGGAATAGACTCAATAGAAGATTTCCCCTTTTCCCCTTATACCCCTTTTATAGAAAAAATAAAATAGCACTTTCCCATCGGGACTCCTATGGAGCGATGCGCTTCGCTTACTCAGTGTAAAAAAAAATAAAATATCCCAAAGGGATCACTATGTGAGAAAATATTTTTAACACGTGAAACTCTAGTGTTCACGTGGTTCTTCGTTCATAATTCTCTTGTTCTGGTATTCAATTGTTCTTACCCCCCTTCCCTATACCTTTATACCTCTATACCTTTATACCCTTATACCTCTATAACTAATACCCGATATTTATAGAAAAAAGAAAATAGCAAATATAAAATATAAAATATTTATAATACGCTAAAGTATAGTGTTCACGTGGTTCTTCGCTCAAAATCCGTTTACTTCGTTCTCTGACTTTGTTCCCCGTCATTGTTCCCCGACTTTGTTCCCCGTCATTGTTCCCCGTCATTGTTCCCCGACTTTGTTCCCCGTAATTCACTGAAAGTGAATGAAGGAGGAAAATACACCGAAGGTGGATGAAAGACTTGAGCGACTCAAGCGATGATGCTCCACCTGAATTTTTTACAGTGGATAATAGATGATGAGTTGATGCGAAGCGGCGACTTAAGCGAAGTAAGAAAAAAATATTTCTAAATTCTTACTTCGAGTATTCAATTATTCTACTGTTCTTTTGTCTTTTGTCTTTTGTCTTTTGTCTTTTGTCTTTTTATCTTGACACTTAGCCTTAGCTTTCATTTTATTCTCCGAAATTCATAAAGAGAATGAACGATGAATACCCTGTAATAAATTCCGGGGTGCTCAGCCTTAATAGAGCCATTAATCAAATTCAACCTCAGAAAACTCAATTTTAACATTTATTAACTTGCAT
>CAZGIW010000079.1:0-18338 GCA_964526285.1 uncultured Bacteroidales bacterium
TTTAAATATATAATCCGAAAAATCGGAATTTTTTTTTGCCGCACTAATTTGGACATGTCAGGAGAGTCACTATTAAAACACAAAACAATAGGTTAAGTACAGTCTTAATAATCTTTACATGCTTTAATAATATAAAAGGTTCTACCAGTTTATCATTTATCATTTATCATTTATCACGATTTGAGGCTGTCTCAAAACCAACATCTACCGGAAATTATTATTGCCCCAACTTTAGGGTGTACGCTGATTTTCAGCGACTTACTCCCTTTAGGGAAGGGGCAAATAAGTCGGTGAAAATCAAAAAATGGGCGTTTTGATATAGCCTCGGGATGTGACGATGTGACAATTTGACGAATTTAATGGTAAATAACTAAATTGCCTTAGCTATCCGAATACTTGCAATCAAACGAAGGCAAGTCATTTTTGAGCAAGAGTTGCAGATTTCTGAGTGCATTTATAGAAACATGATAGAATTGATATGCATTATACCATTGAATGGAAATCGGCAGAAGATACTTCCAATAGTCCTACCGGGCTATTGATATTTGTAAAGGTGGTTTTTTTGCCAATGTAATTTCATGTGGGCATTGCATTGAGTTGTTCAATGAGACAGAGAAGAGTATGAGTTTTCATAGTCAAGCATGCATCGTATAATCGATGTAAAAAAATATTTTAAAGACAAAAACTTCGATTACAAAAAATTGTTATTTTTGTTTCATCAATTATCCCTCAAAAAAAGGTTGCACAATGAAAAAGATATGTTTTGCAGTTTCAATGGTTCTTGTCATTTGTTTAACAGGAGTCGTATTTTCGGTTCATAGTCAAACAGTGATTTATAATGAAAATTTTGATGGAGGAGCATTAAGTGTTACTCCCGGAGGAATCCCTTCCTGGTCTGTAACCAATACATTACAGGTAAGTAGCCCCAATTCATATCATAATGTGATTGCATTAAATGATTCCTCCTGGTTTGTAACAGATGTGATGAATCTCACAGGCTATAGTTTTGTTCTTCTTGAGTTTCAGCATATTTGTAAGATTGAGTTTTTTGATGCAGCTGAAATTTTTATTTCAATAGATAATGGAACAAGCTGGACAAAGTTAACCTCGGCACACTATATAAATAACAATAATAGTCAGTTTATAACCAGTGGAGATAAATTTACAGCCAATTCATATCCATTGTTATGGGAACCTTCCAATCACAGTGCTTCGCCAACAAACTTATGGTGGATGCAGGAGACCTTCAATGTGTCTGCCATTGCAGGCAATCAATCTCAGGTTCGTTTCAGGTTCAGAATGAAAGATGCAAACGGAAACGGAGCCAATGCCAATGCCGGTTGGTTTGTTGATGATATTGTTGTAAAAGGGATGCAATATCTTCATGATTTAAGGGTTGATACAATATTTTCACTAACAGGCTCATTTTGTTATGCTGGCAATGAGCAGGTGTCAATTCAAATCAGCAATGTTGGATTGGATACCATATTCGGAGGTTTTCAGGCTGCCTATGATATTAACGGAGGAACTCCTGTGGTAGAGACATTAAGCAGTACAATTGCACCAGGAGACTCAATTGTGTATGATTTTTCAGCACTTATAAATATCGTTCTTCCATCAGTAGATTCAACATTTATACTGAAAACATATGTTACAGCAGCAAGTGATCCTTTTTCTCAAAATGATACAATGCAGCACGAAGTGACATTTTTATATCTTCCTGATGCGCCTGCACCAATGCATGATACTGTTCCATACGGAACATCAGCAACACTCAGTGCAACTCCGCCTTATTATCTCAGTTGGTATGCAACTCCCATAAGTGATGTGGTTCTGGACACAGGTGCAACATTCGTTACACCAATACTTTATGGCAATACACCTTATTATGTTTCATCAGGTGGGGGGACTAATAATTATTTCATCTTTACAGAAATATGCCATTATAAATATTCAGTAGGTGCTCCTGTGGGAGGATGGCCTGCTTATTTAGTTGCAGATGACTATATTGAAATCACCGGTGCGCCCGGGTCTGACCTTGACGGTTTTACACTTGAGCAGTGGAGTACAACAGCCTTGTTAAGCACTCATACATTTCCCTCAGGAACAGTGTTAAGCCCTGAGGGTACTGCAATTTTTGCAGTTGGGCAAATGGGAGCCAGTGTGCCTGTGCCATCCAGTTTTTATTATCATGGAAACGGAGGATATACAGGTACTTTTAGTTCAACCACCGGTGCAGGAAGAATTATTAAAGATCCACAAAACAATATTATTGATGCTGTTGGTTATCCCGCCGGGACAAGCGGATATACGTTTCCAGTTGCTTCAGGAGTAACTGCCTCTGAATGGTCGGGCAATATCCCTGCTGCTGGCTCAACAAGCGGTATCCGGCTCATTGGGCCATACACACAGGATGCAACCAATTGGGTTGTGTCATCTGCAACGTATCCCCAAAATCCAAATGATGTAAATCAAAATGTTGAAGTACCTTATTCTGGCTGTGAAAGTCCAAGAACTGAAGTGTGGGCCATTGTTACAGGAAATCCGGCTGTTGATGCAGGTGTGATTGAAATTTATGAACCCGTTACTCCAACTGATTTATCATCTCAGGATGTGAGAGTTGTTGTTCAGAATTTTGGGACAGATCCTTTGACAAGTGTAACAATCAATTGGTCTCACAACGGAATTCCTCAAACTTCATTTAACTGGAGTGGTAATCTGACATTGAGTGAAATAGATTCAGTATTAATTGGACAGGTTTCGCCTGTGATGGGAAACAATTATCTAGCTGCATGGGTGTCAAACCCTAATCTGCAGCCTGATCCCATGCCATTAAATGATAGTGCTTTTGCTGACTTTGAGGCCTACGAACCTTTATGCGGAACCTATACAATAGGAGGGGTGGGAGCAAACTTCAATACATTTGCCGATGCAATTTATGCTCTTGAATACAATGGGATTACATGTCCTGTGGTTTTCAACGTGAGTGCCGGTACATATAACG
This sequence comes from uncultured Bacteroidales bacterium, assembly GCA_964526285.1. GTDB lineage: Bacteria > Bacteroidota > Bacteroidia > Bacteroidales > DTU049 > CAYMAZ01. Next base: position 3,005 of record CAZGIW010000079.1, read on the forward strand.
AGCGGATTGAACTGAGTCCTGTTGTCGGAACTTCATCAGTAAACACAATTACCTTTAGAGGTGAATCAGGTGCAGTTATTGAATATTCTCCGGTTTCTACTACCGACAGATCTGCCATAGCTCTTTTGGGGGCAAGCCATTTTAGATTTGATAGTCTGGAAATTGTTCTCGATCCTTCGTCAACATGGGGATGGGGTATATATATTGGAAATAATACAGAAAACACAGAGATTACAAATTGTTCAATTTTAGTCAACTCTTCTTCCACAAGTACGAATTATTGTGGTATAGTTGCCTCAGGAAGCCCAACTTCACCAACAACAACAGCAACAGGCTTAAATAATGTATTAATAAGCAATAACACAATCACTGGCGGGTATTATGGTGTAATTTTATATGGAAGTTCGGCAAGCAAAATATCAGGTTCTGTGGTTTCCGGAAATGAAATAACAAACACATATTATCACGGAATAAGGTATTATTACACTGTTCAGCCAGTTGCCAATGAAAATAAAATTTATTTGAGAAGTCCCGGAATAACATCCAGTTCAGCAATATATGCTGCAACAAATGATGGTCCTTTTATATTTACCTATAATGACATAAAAGATGCCGGTTCATATGGAATTTATTTATCATCTGTAAATGCCACAGCAGGCAATCCTTCTTTACTGGCAAACAATTCAATCGGAGGAGGATTTACATCTACAGGTACGCCCTATGGCATTTACATGTCTTCTGTTTCTTTTGTTGACATTATCTATAATAGTGTTTTGGTAGATAATGGTTCTGGAAGAGGAATATATATAAGTACAGCTTCAGGAATGAGAGCATTGAATAATTCATTCGTGTATTCACACACCGGAGCAGGATATGCCGCCTATTACGTAGCCAGTAATTATTTTACCGAACATGACTATAATAATTATTATAGCAATGGCTCCAATTTCGTTTATTATGGCTCTGCACGGGCAGATCTTACTGCGCTTCGGGCTGTCAATCAGCCGGTTGGAAATGATCAGAATTCAGTTTCAGGAAATCCGGAATACGCATCCAACACTTTTTTGTTTCCAATATCAAGTATTCTTAATAATGCAGGAACTCCCTTTTTAGGTATAACAGATGATATTCTTGGCATTCCCAGAGATCTTGTGAATCCTGATATTGGAGCATATGAATACACTCCTATGCCGTTAAATATTGGTGTTGTTCAGATTTTTGAACCTGTTAATAATTCCTGCTATACAGGAAGTCAGAATGTTTCAATCCTTATAACAAACATCGGAACCGATACTGTTTTTGGCGGATTTACTGCTTCATACAGTATCGATTATGGTACTCCTGTTGCTGAGGCTGTGTCACTTGTAGTACCACCTGATACAGAAGTTGTATATACATTTACAACTCCCATAAATTTTGTACTAACCCAGCTGGATACCACATTTTATTTTAAAACATGGGTGAGTTTACCGGGAGATACATATCACTTTAATGATACTCTTGGTACGACCATAAAACTAGTCTTAGCTCCAGATCCACCATTGCCGGTTCATGATACAATTCCATACGGGACTTCAGCAACTGTGGGAGCAAGTTCTATAGGATTAATTTCATGGTATGATACACCCGGAATGACGAACTTTCTGGATACAGGAACAACCTATACCACACCAATTCTTTATGGAGATACTCCATGGTATGCTACTGCATCATCCGGAGGAGGTGGAGGGTCAGCAGTCATAGGTTTTACGAATTGTTATGATGTTTCCAACTGGTCATATTCTCATCTTTACGGCGGAAACGGATTTGTTGATGTTTCAGGAGCACCAGCTTCAATTTTTATTGAAGGACCTGATAATACCCCCGGAGAAAGTTATACTTTTTATGAAATAACAGTACCCACCACAACAATCATTAGTTTTGACTGGAAGGTGATGCATTTTGATAATGGAATGGATGGCTTTGGATATGCCGTGGATACTGTTTTGACAGAACTAGCCAATGATGATGCTGTGGGGTTTACATCTGTCCCTGTGAATCAGGGTCAGGTTTTTGCTTTTTATGGGCATTCCTATGATGGGTGTTGTGATTCATTTATAGCAGAAATTACAAATTTCTCAGGTGATTGTCCTGCAGGATGTGAAAGTGCTCCAACTGAAGTGTGGGCAATTATTGACCCTGCCACTATCCCAGCGTTGGATGCAGGCATTGTGTCAATTGATGAACCCATTTCCCCTGCTAATCTGCAGCCCAATGATGTGAATGTAACCTTAAGAAATTTCGGAACAAACACACTCACATCTGTACAAATTCACTGGACAGTCAACGGAGTCCCTCAGCTGGTTCATAACTGGTCGGGTTCTTTATTAACCGGAGATACAGAATCCGATATTATAATCGGCACACATACATTTACTCTTGGAAACAATGAAATAATTGTTTGGACTGAAAATCCCAATGGCGGAGTTGATGCCAATAATCTGAATGACACAGCATCTCATACAATTCAGGCATTTGAACCATTATGCGGAACTTATACTGTAGGAGGAACAGGTGCAAATTTTAATGATTTTTCTGAAGTTATTTATGCACTGACAAACTGGGGGATAAGTTGCCCTGTGATTTTTAATGTGAATGCTGGTGTATATAATGAGCAATTGCGCTTTGGTGAGATTACAGGTGCTAACTCAGTGAATACTGTTACGTTTGTTGGAAATGGCTCTGTAAATGTACAGTATTCCCCTTCTGTAAACACAGAACGACATGTTTTATTACTGGACAGTACCAAATATTTCCGTTTTGAAAATATCACATTTGAAGCAACATCATCAGCTACTTACGGTTGGGTGGTGCATATGATGAATGCATGCAATGATATCAGATTCAGCAATTGTGTTTTTAATGCCAATATAACCACAACATCATCATATTTCGCAGGTCTTGTGGCCAACGGAAGCACAACATCTGCAACTTCAGCAGGAACAGGTGTGTCAAATTTGCTGCTTGAAGACTGTACCGTGAACGGAGGGTATTATGGGGTTGTTATGTATGGCTTGTCTGCATCACCGATGAATAATAATGTGTTTTCAGGAAATATTTTTAATAATCAGTATTATCATGGCATTTATCTGGCATATAATCAATCACCGATTATTTCAGATAATATTTTTAACGGTCGTCTAACAGGCTCCACCACTGTTTCTTCAAGGGCAATTCACTTTTATTACGCTTATGGCCCATGGGAAATTTCAAACAACAAGATTATTGATCAGGGATTGTATGGTATTTATATGAGCAGCTCTTCATCAACAACAACGTCTTCAATTATTGTTAACAATATGATTGGGGGTGGATTTAAAAGTACTTCAACATCTGCAAGCGGAATATATGTTACAGGTTCAAATAATATCAGAATATGGTATAATAGTATCTTGTTTGACGGTTCGGCAGGAAGGGCAATCTATTTATTATCTGGATTATCCAATATTGATTTTAGAAATAATTCGATGGCATTTACAGGAACTGGTGCTGGCTACGCTTACTATGCAGCATCAACAACAATGTTTTTACACCATAATCACAATAATTACTATAGCACAGGAACAAATTTTGTGTATTATGGATCTGCTCTCACTAATCTGGCTGTTTTACAGGCTGTCAACCAACCTGCAGGCAATGATGCCAATTCAAGGTCAGGAAATCCAAATTATGTTTCCTCAACAGATTTGCATGCAATTTCTGCACAACTTTGGGGTGGGGGAACTTCGGTTCCGGGCATTACTACTGATTTTGACGGAGATATACGTAATCCCTCTACCCCTTGTATAGGAGCAGATGAATTTTCAGTATCACCTCTTGATGCGGGTATTTGGAACATCAATACACCTGCCTATATTACAGATGCAAACACATCTGTCAGTTTGCAGGTAACCATTAGAAATTTTGGTTCACAACCACTGACTTCAATACCTGTTTCTTACACCATAAATGGGGGGACACCAGTCACTCAAACATGGACAGGCAATCTTGCATCCAACGATACAGTGTTGTTCACTTTTTCAACACCGTTTACAGTACCACAGGGACAATATTCAATTTGTGCAAGAACCAATCTTGCCGGAGATGGTAATCCGGGCAACGATGAAAAATGTGTTGATAAGTACGGTTTACCTTTATTGAGTTTGCCGCATTTTGATGATTTTGAAGGAACTGTTTACTGGTATTCGGATGCAAGCAATGACTGGGAACATGGGCAACCTAGCGCTTCAATCATTAATACTGCATATTCTCCGATTAATGTTTGGGCAACCAAACTTGCGGGCAATTATACTGACAACGTCAGCTCATTTCTATATACACCTAAGTTTAATTTCAGTAATGTGTCTAATATGTTGCTTGGATTCTGGCACTGGATAGAATGTGAAAATGGTGTTGACGGAGGAAAAATTCAATATTCAACTAACAACGGCGCCACATGGACAACTTTGGGAATTCATAATGATCCATCAGGCACAAACTGGTATAATGCCGCCAATATCAATAATCATCCTGCTTTTTCAGGGTCCTCGGCAGGTTGGCAATATTCTGAAATCAGCCTCAGCCAGTTTGATAATTATCCATTGCCTGTTCAGTTCAGATTTCATTTTTATGCCAGTCCCACTGTAAATAGTAATGGATGGGCCATTGATAATTTCGATATTTATGCTGACCAGATACCATATGATGCAGGGGTGATTGCTATTGAGGCTCCCGTTGCTCAATCAGTGACAAGTTCTCCAAATCAGGTAACTGTGAGAATAAAGAATTTTGGAACTGAAACACTCACTTCAATTCCTTTAACATACAGGGTGATGACAGGAATGCCTCCTGTCAATGCCACATGGTCAGGTAGTTTAGTTTCTGGTGCCGAAACATCCTATACATTTTCACAGACGTACATAGGACCTGTTCAAACTCCATATAATTTATGTGCATGGACAAATCTTACCGGAGACGTATTTAAATTCAACGATACAACCTGTGTCAGTCTTATAGCTGGACCTGCCAACTATGACGCAGGTGTGATTGATATCATTTCTCCTGCCGGAAACACAGCTGGCGGATCTGTGATTACTGTCTCAGTGATGGTGAAGAATCTTGGATTGAACCCAATTTCAAATATTCCGCTTCAGTATTCTGTGAATGGAACTCCTCAAGCAACAGAGCCACTTGTTCAAACACTTGCAGCAGGGGAGGAGGTTGTGTTTACTTTTGCAACAACATTTATTAGTCCTGCTTCCCAATATCAGCTCTGTGCAAAAACTATTATGTCAGGTGACGGGAATTACACCAATGATGAATTCTGCAGAGAAGTGACTGTGGATATAGAGACATTTGAGCATGTGGATGGAGTGTATTTGCTGCAAAATATTCCCAATCCCGCTCAGGAAATAACAAGAATTGGCTTCATCCTTCCTGATGCGGGAAATCTGAAGTTTATTTTGAATAATATTATTGGACAGACACTACACACTGAGACTTCATTCTATAACCGTGGAGAACAATACATAGATTTGAATACAGAGAATTTGGCACCAGGAATATATTATTATTCAATCATTTTTGACCATAAGAAACTTACCAGAAAAATGGTGGTATCAGAATAAAAAGAAAAAGAAAAAGAAAAAGAGGCTGAATTTCAGCCTCTTTGTTAGAATATTTTTTGTGCATTGAAAGATTCGGAATAGCGTATAGTAAAATATTTCCTTTTCTGATAAAGCTTGCAAAGAGTTTTAATGTTTATCTTATTGCATTTCAAGCAGTAACTTTTCAAGAGTCTCAATGCGTTGTTCAAAACTTTCAATTTTATGTTCTAGAGACTCAATAATCGTTTGTTGTTCTTTCATTCCTTCAAGAAGAATTGGAACAATGTCAGAGTAACTGAATGTTTTGAGTTTGTAAACAGAAAGTTTTTGATTCATTGAGGGCGAATACTCACCATTTGTTCCACGAATATTTGCTTCTCTCACAAGATATGGCAATACAGCTTCAATATCCTGAGCAATAAAGCCAATTTGTTTTGATTCGGTATCAAGATTAAGATCAGGATATAAACTATTGTCATAATAGTATTCTACGCCTTTAATTTGCTTGATAATTGCCAGCGGATTTTCAATTGGTTTTATATCTTTTTTTATTCTGGAATCTGATAAATTCTGCCATGCTGTTGTGCCACCTGCCCAACCATTTGATAACAATGCCCAGCCGATTGCAGAAGGATCTGTGCCACCAGTAAATCCGGCATAAACACCCACAGCATCATCACTGTTTGAAAAACCTTCAACTCCTGTACCACCTTCTCCTGCCGTATTAAGGTGCAGCCCAATAACGGCTGATGCCTGGAATGCACTGGCGTTGTAATTTGTGACCCCAAACAAAACCCTGTTTCCGTTCGTTGCATTTGTATTTTGGAACCTTGCTATTGCGTCACCAGCAAGGGTGTTATCCCACTGTGTGTGAAAATCATTTAATGTAGTGGGTTTGTTAAAATACAAGTAACATAAAGGTGCTGGATTTCCAATACCAATGTTTCCGTTGGCAAGAATTCTCATTCTTTCAACATTTTGAGTTCGGATGATAAATGGTTGCCCATTCACTGAACCTATGAATTCAGTTCCTGCAAGTGTGTTTCCTGTTAACAGCCAACCAGCAGCTCCTGCGGGAGCAGGCCCGAATGTACCGTTGCCAAGCAGAACATCAGTGGCATTCCCGCTGAAGTTTGTAATTGAAAGATCTCCGTTTACATTTGTGCGAACTATTGCACCGTTTGCTCCGGAAGGATAATTGGCAAAACGAACAGTGCCTGTTGTATGTAACTGAGCAGCAGGGGTGGTAGTTCCAATTCCCACATTTCCTCCGGATAACACCCTAATTCTTTCGGTATTGTTTGTCCTTACAACAAAGTCCTGAGCATCTGTTGTCCCCAAAAAGTTAGTTGCAGGGGCGGTTCCAGCATTCCCTGTCAGTGCCCATCCCGATGTGGGAACAGTTCCGGAAAGTAGTCTAACCCATGCTGAACCACTCCAGTAATAAAACCCGGGTGTTACGTCATTTACACTGGCTGTATTATATACCAGCAAACTGGTGGCAGGTGAAGTCACCGGTGATACACTTGTGGTTTGAACAAGGGCAACACGTGGAATGAGCATCCCTTTAGTTGTTGATCTGACTTCAAGCATAGATGATGCATCGGGGGTAATTGCTATATCAGAAATTCCAACATTCTGCTGAGCAAATATGCTTGTTTGTGCAGAAAATAAAACAATCAATAATAAGAATACAATTTTTTTCATGATAGAGGGGATTTAATCTGTTTTAATTAGATTGCAAATTTATATGAAATATTTTATATACTAATTGTGTTTTTTGTTAAAAAAAGGGATAAAGTACTATCAATAATGATATTATATGTTTATTGAACTATATTCCATAACCTCTGTGATGTGATTGTAGGGGTGAGGTTTATTCTAGAATCAATTTGAATGTACTTGTGTGTTGTGAATTGATTTCTGTTACCCTGAGCAGATAGAGTCCAGGAGACTTTCCAATAAGTGAAAAAGGAAACTCTGTGTATCCTGAAACAGAAATATTGTCAAACAGTTGCTCTGAAATGCCGCATGTATTAATGAGCTCCACTGAGAATACTCCGGTATTGTTTTCAAATACTATTGTTGAAAAATCTTCAGTAATAGTTGGAAATACAGAAATATTTGAATTATGCTGTATGCAGTTTGAAAGAACAGGTCCATAAACAGACATTTTTCCATTCCTGTCAGCCTGAATTAGTCGGATAAAGGCATGACCAATATGTTCTAAGGGATATGTGTAAATGATTTCTGTGTTGGAATTACCGGCAGCATTTATGCTTCCGTGTGTAGTAAACAATTCGCCGTCAGTGCTGGTTTCAATAAGAAAGTAATCACTATTAGTTTCAGATGCCGTTGTCCATTTAACCATAATATCAGAGTTAGAACAATCTGCAGAAAAATGAGTTAACTCAACAGGAAGTGGACTGGCGTCATATACAACAACGTCGTCAATACAGATGCCATAGGCATAGTTTTCAGTTGCTTCAAATGCAATCCAGTAATCAGTACTTTTGTTTGGCAAAGCAAGAGTTACCTGTGTCCATGCAGATACGTTGGTATTGTATGTAGCAAGTGAAGTCCATGCTCCGGCAGCTGAGGTTTTATAGTATATTCTCAATATGTCCTGATCAGGAGACCAGAATCTGTTGGTATACCAGAATGTAAGTTCAGGAGAATTCAGTGCATTGATATCAAAACATGGAGCAATCAGTTTTGATACGTTTACGGTTCCGTATGCTCCTTCAAAGAAATTAGCATTGTAAGACCCTGTTCTTGCAGCAGCAGGAGAACCTGATCCTGAGCCTGCTCTGAAAATCCAGTTTAACCCACCGTTAACAGTTTCTTCTGTCCAGCAAGATGGCATATTGCCGCCATTTTCAAATCCCTGTGTATATGGAAATGTTGAGATTGGTGCACAAAGCGTGGTTGCATTTGCAGTTACTCCGGGAGTATAATTATTGCCAGGCAATGATGACCATGCTTTATAATAATAGGTTGTATTTGCTGAAAGTGCTGAATGATTGAAAGAAGTATTGGTCCCATAATAAACAACTGTACCACCACCAGGTATTGATTGGCCTGCTGAATAAACGGTACCGTCAACGGGGGTTCCAAAAGTAGTGTTTGAATTAGAAGCGATCAACACAGGGTCGCCTCCAGAATTCAGTGTCCACCCCAAGTCAATTTGAGAATCGCTGATTGGAGAAGCAATAAAATTTATTGGGTCACCAGGGGCACATGAAATGAAACAAAATGTGATTTCACCAGCGTTTTCAACAATATTTGTTAATGGTTTGACTGTATTATTTCCTGCCCAGGATCGGGCATGAGGCGTTGTAGCGTCTGTAAAGCTAGTTCTGTTTCCTGTACCCGGATAAGGGCAACCACCACTGTTAATGTTTCCATAGACAGTAGGCGGATTTCCTGCTGCATTGGCACATTTGGGATACATGCCCTGATGTGAGCCTGCATTTATCGCATTCCCAGCTGTTGCAATGAAAGGTTCATCAACATGGTAAATAATCATTCCGTGTCCAGGAATTGCACGGTCAAAACCAACAAGCTGTCTGTTTTCACAATAGAAAAACTCTCCCGCAGTGGTGGTTGTAAAATAACAGAAGTCATCGAATGAAGCACTGTTTCTAAGAGTCACCTGTTGCTGCACATTAAGTAGAGTGGGATTAGCCCAACCATACAGCCATTTCTGATAGCCGTTTGCATGTGCAGGACAGTCTCCTGCTGCATTGATCCCATTCCATGAGCCTGCTGCCATTAAATCCCAGTAACCTGTGCCATCATATTGCCCATCTGTGGCATAATTTGTATCATAATAATCAGGAGCACCGCACACATGACCAAATTCATGACATATGACACCAATTGTAGCAATATTTGTTCCTGAATTTCCGCGAAGTTCTGAAGAGCATGAATATCTGTTTATGTTAACTCCATCAAGATTTACTGTGGGGATTGACCATGCATGAGCCCATATGCAGTTTGCACCACCTCCGGCTTCTTCTCCATATCCCGCATAAATCACATACACACCGTCAACTGTTCCGTCGCCATCATTATCATAATCTGCAAAATTCACATCAGGATTTGCAAGATTCACAGCCTCAGTAACCATTTCTCTGGGGCGAACATCAAATCCTGAAACATTCGCTCCGTAATATGCTCTGTTTTGTGATAATGTGTATGGACCAGCAACATCTGTTGTTACTTCAAATGTACCATATGAATTCTCAAGAAAAAAATCTTTCACACTGCCTTGTGCTCCTCCAAGATTATAGCCTGCCTGATTCATGAGATTAACAAATTCAGCCTGTGTTCTTGTAAATGGAACATCGGTGTATGCAACCAAAATCATTATCAATCGTTTATTTCCAGTTGGCACAAACGCCTTATCATTTCTCAATTGCTGCTGTCTGAGTGATGTAAGTACTTCAATCTGATATGAACCATACCTTAATGACTTGGGAGTTTGGAGTAACAAACGCCTTTCTGATTTATTCCGTTTGTCAGTATTGGTCGCTATTATCCCTGATGGAATCAAATCTCCTTTGGAATCTAAAACAGCGTATTCAAGAAAACCTTCGCTATTATATAATAATGTATAATAATCTTCCGTTTCAGCCCATCTCACATATTCATCTCCCATCATTCTGATGGTAATCCTGCTACCGTCTGGTTGAGTAAACTGAATTAATTCAGGATAAGCAGGTGAGCCGTAAAGTGAAGAAAAATGAAAAACAACAGCAGATGCAAGTATAATTAGTGTTTTTCGAATAAAGCAGGGGGTGTGTTTTACTCTTATCATCAGATGTAAATTATTGCACTATAAATATAAGAATAGCATTTCTCATAATCTGGTTGCATGAATTATGTAAAATTAACATAATTCATATGGGCAAACCAAATTTGGGAAGCAGTCAAAATCCAATAGTTGGGAAATTTAACATTTACAATTTTGCAAGTTTATAATAATTAGAATTTTAACATTTATTAACAAAGTGTTTTGTATTAAGAGTTACTAAATATGAAATGTTTGTATATGGGTAAGTATATTGGATAAACGCTTATTAATAAAAAAAAAACCGGCTTAAGAAAGCCGGTTTTAAAAATCAGAGTTTTTTGAAATGATTATTTTTTCTCATTTGTTCTTGGCTGAACTTTTTTTGTTGATTCAATATTATTATTGCTTTTTTCAACAGGACGAGAATTGTCATTGTATTGCTGTGGCTCTTCAATCTGATGTTTTCTGCCTTCTTTTGTTTCCATGGGTCCGGGAGCATCAGGGAATCTCACACCAACATGTTTTGATTTGAGATTGCCCTTGTCATCATAACGATCTTTGCGATTGGCCATGACCAACCATGAAAATTCTGCATTTGACTGTCCGTTTTGCAATTCAATCACATCAAATCCATTGGCAGTTTTGTTGGTCACATAAACCCCATTGCAATCCCCTTCAAGTTGAATGAATACAGTAAGAGGATGATTGTCATCAACATGAATATTATGTTTGAAAATGTCATCTAAATTAATGTATGCACGTCCGTTCACAAGCTTCCCTTTTCCTTTATCCTGAAAAAGTATTTCAGGTGCTTCAGGACAAAACATATTTGCAATTGTACCGTCCGGGCGATCAACAATAGTGCTGACAGCGCCAGTACCGTTGATTTTGTAACTTGTTCCACCCAAATCACCACCAACATAAGCATAATCAGGCCAGGAAGTTGAGAAGTATCCACCCCATGAATCTATAATGCCAGATGCATATCCAAACACACCAATTCCATCGCCTGTAAATGCACCACCTGATCCATCTGTTAATATCTGTGGTCCTTGATTGTTTCCGGCACCAATCACACCTGTTCCCAGTGCTCCAAGATTCTGTCCGTTGACTCCAATGGCATCATTCTGAGTTACAATACCCAAAACTCCGTCTGCAGTTGTGCCTGTGGATTGTCCCCATACACCAACACCAGTTGCATTATTACAACCCCCCATCACCCCACGGCTAGCTGTAATACCATCACTGGCAAAACCTGAAATTGCTGTATTGGAGAAATATGAACTTGCCTGCAAGCTTCCAACAAGTGCTGCACCTCCAGTTTGATTACTGGTAAAAAATCCTCCAAAACCAATAGCAGTACCGTTTGCCGCTGAGTTCAATCCTCTGGTTCCGGTGCCTGTATTGAGTGTGCTTGCACCAATAACACCATTACCATTTGTACTTGTGACACCAGAAATTGCTGAGTTTGTATACACTGTTGTGGATTGCATAACAGCTCCAATTGTTGGGCCACCAGTTTGTCCGGATACTGCATAGATTGACATCCCAGTCCCTGCACCGTTGGCAGCTGAGTTTACTGCATAAATAGCTTCTCCGCCAGCATTCAGATTTTGTGCTTGAACAGCTGCATAAGTGGCATTGTTATTAATGCCGATAATACCCCTGGTACTTGTGCCTCCATCTCCCCAAATTCCTGCTCCTCCTGTTTGTGCTGAAACACCAATTAGACCGCATCCTGCTCCTGCTCCGGTTGCAGCTGAATTAACCGCTGTAATAGCATCAGCATCAATGTTTTGTTGTTCTGCCCAAATTGGAAAACCTCCATTGCCATATGCTGCAACACCTGTAGTAAATGTAGGTGAGACAACCACAGTAAATGCATCGCCTGCATCAAGAGCTGTTGTTGTATTTACCAAATAATTTCCGGCACTGAGAATTCTTGCACGTTCTGTATTATTTGTTCTCATAACAAATGGCTGTCCATTCACTGAACCAATAAATTCTGTTCCTGCAAGTGTGTTTCCAGTTAACAGCCAACCCGCTCCACCTGAGGGTGCCGGACCAAATGTGCCGTTTCCAAGTAATACATCAGTTGCATTCCCGCTGAAGTTTGTAATTGAAAGATCTCCGTTTACATTTGTGCGTACGATTGCTCCGTTTGCTCCTGAGGGATAATTGGCAAAACGAACAGTGCCTGTTGTATGTAACTGAGCTGCAGGGGTGGTAGTTCCAATTCCCACATTTCCTGTTGATAACACTCTCATGCGTTCAGAATTGTTGGTTCTGATTACAAGAGGTTGATTATCAGTTGTTCCCAGAAAATTTGTGGCAGGAGATGTGCCCGCATTTCCAATCAATGCCCATCCTGTTGTGGGAAGAGTTCCTGATAATAAGCGTACCCATGCTGAACCACTCCAGAAATAAAAGCCAGGGGTTACGTCATTCACACTGGCTGTGTTATAAACCAGCAAACTTGTTGCCGGAGTAGTCACTGGTAGTGCACTTGTGGTTTGAACAAGGGCAATACGCGGTATGAGCATCCCCTTAGTTGTGGATCTGACTTCAAGCATAGCTGATGCATCGGGGGTGATTGCTGCATCGGATATACCAACGTTTTGCTGTGCATTGACATGAAATACACTTAGCATGAAACAAATAAAAATTCCTGCAAATGGTAAAATTTTTCTCATAACGATTTATTTTTTTTTGTAAAAATAGAATTTTTTTTTTGAATCAATAAAAAAATTTAATTAAATTTTAATTTTTTGTACTTTTATCATGCTAGTATTGATTTACAAAGTTTGTTTTTTAAAGTGATTATCAAAAATGTTAAAAACTTATGCTTAATGCATGTGAGTTTTTTGTAATTTCGCAGAAAGCCACAAAAGAAACATGATTTCAAAAGAGGATATTTCCAGAATTAATGATGCCGCCAGAATAGAGGAAGTGATTGGCGATTTTGTTAATCTGAAAAAACGTGGAGTTAATTTGCTCGGCTTGTGTCCTTTTCATAATGAGAAAACGCCCTCATTTGTTGTTTCTCCAGCAAAAAACATGTACAAATGTTTTGGATGTGGAGTTGCAGGCGGTAGCGTAAATTTTATTATGCAGCATGAACAGTTTACATATCCCGAAGCGTTACGCTATCTGGCAAAAAAATACAATATTGAAATCATTGAAAAAGAAATCTCTCCAGAGGAAAAGGAAATTGAAGATGAAAAACAATTGGTATTCCTGCTTCACGAAATGGCTCAGAATTTTTATTTTGAGTATATGCAGAATACTGATGAGGGTAAAAGCATTGGACTTTCATATTTCAAAAACAGAAATTTCAGTGATTCAATCATTAAAAAATTCGGATTGGGCTATGCCTCCGATGCGCGTGAAGGCTTTGCTGCCTTTGCAATATCAAAAGGTTATACTCTTGATGCATTAAAGAAAGCAGGGCTTGCTGTTGATTCTTCTCATCCAATTGATCGTTTCAGAGGACGTGTTACCTTTCCAATTATGAGTATTTCAGGACGGGTGCTTGGATTTGGTGCACGTATTATGAAGAAAGATGAAAAGGCTGCCAAATATCTCAATTCTCCTGAAACCATTATTTACCATAAAAGTAAAGTCCTTTATGGTTTGAATCTTGCAAAAAACGCAATTATTAAAAATGACAATTGTTATATTGTTGAAGGCTATACCGATGTGATTTCATTATTTCAGGCTGGTGTTGAAAATGTTGTAGCATCTTCAGGAACAAGTCTTACAGAAGATCAAATCAGACTAATCAAGCGTTTTACTCAAAATGTGACAGTAGTATTTGATGGAGATGCGGCCGGAGTGAAGGCTGCTTTCAGAGGAATTGATATGCTGCTGGATGCAGGTATGAATGTGAAAGTACTTATGCTCCCTGAAAATGAAGATCCCGATTCCTTTGCTTCTTCCAATAGAGACAATGATGTGTGTGCTTTTTTTGAACAAAATGCTGAAAGCTTTATAAACTATAAAGCGAAATTTTTATACAGCGAAGCAAAAAACGACCCTTTGAAAAAAGCTGAGCTCATTAAAGACATTGTTCAGAGCATTGCCCGTATTCCTGACGGGATTACCAGAACAGTGTTTGTTAAGGAATGCAGTTTGATTATTGATATGCCCGAACAGGTGCTAATGAATGAAGTTGCCCGTATTCTGAGAAAAAAAAATATCTCCGGACAAACGCCTGATAAACAAATAGTTGAAAATTTTTCAGATGATTTCAAACAACCAGCACAGGATATTGAAGCCATTCAGAAATTTCAAAGCATTGAAATTAGAATTTCAAGCCTTCTGCTCAATTACTTCAATGAGACAATTCCAGTTAAAATTGCCGGTGAAGATGGAAAAATAATCAATACAGAAGAGAAAGTGTATCAGTTTATTGTGAAAACACTTCTCAGCGACGGGTTTAAAATTCAACATGTCTATTCTGATGCAGTTTTTCAATATTTTTTAAATCATCAACTGAACGGTACTGAGCCTGATCCTGAAAACTGGGTAATTAACATTCAGGAGGAAAATTTCAGAAGTTTTGTGATTGACCAAATGACCACTCCCTATACACTCAGCGAAAAATGGCATGATCAGCATAATGTGGTAATACTCACAATTGAAAACTCTGATGAGTTGTTAAACAGGGAAGTTAGAAATGCAATGAAATACTACAGGTTATTCAGATTGCAGGAAAAACTTGAAGAAATTGATCATGAACTTGCAGAAACCACAGCTATTGAGAAGCAGGATCAGTTACTGGAACAACGAAAGATTATTCAATCTGTGATGAAAGAGATTGCTCAGCAGCTTGGAACAACAAGGCTTGATTAATGTTTAATGATTAATGTTTAATGTTTAATGATTAATGTTTAATGATTAATGTTTAATG
>CAZGIW010000080.1:0-17719 GCA_964526285.1 uncultured Bacteroidales bacterium
TTAATACTGAATTTTGTATTGAAACTTGATATTGTGAAAATTTCCGAATTTACAATTTCTGCTAGCAAAGAGTTTGCACCTGAGATTGTTGCAATGCCTGCAAGAACAATTACTCTTCAAGCAGAAGATATTATGAAAATACCTGCAATATCAACAAGCAGTTTGTTTTCTCATATTTCTAGTGTTAATGTAAACAGTGAAGCTGGCATTTTTTCTTCATCTTCTGTGAATATCAGAGGCATTGGAGGAAACTCCCAAACAGGAACATTGGTTGTGCTTGATGGTATGCCTCTCAATAAAAGTGATGGTGGTTCGGTCAATTGGAATATTATTGACAAAGACAATATCGAAACAATTGAAATTTTAAAAGGTCCAGGATCGGCACTTTTTGGCTCCAATGCAATGGGTGGGGTGATAAATATTATTACATCGCAACCTGATGCAAAATTCAAATTAAATACCTCAGTTTCATATGGTACCTACAATACTCCTGAAGGGAAACTGAATCTGAGCGGAATATCCCAAAACAGAAGATTCTTTTGGAAATCTTTTGCACATTTCCGCAAAAGCGACGGTTATATTAATACTCCTGATGAGATTATTGCCGAGAATGATACAATCGTTGTTCCAGTATTTGTTGAAGAGCTTTTTGCAGGTGCATTGGCCGGATACAACTTGAATGAAAGAACTAGTTTGGAGTTTTCTTTGAATTATTTCAACGATGTGAGAGGAAGAGGAACAAAAATATTTGAAGAATATGGGTCTGCAACACACAGAAATACCATTCAGTCATATTTGAAGTTTAAAGGAAGTATTAAAAACTGGAACACCTATGCCAATCTTTATGGACTCAGAGAAAACTATTTCAGACTGAATGAATACTATAGTGATGGCGAATACAAACTTTATGAAGTGGATTCAAAAAGAGATGATTTTGGACTACGGTTGTGGGGAAAGGTAAACATAAATACCAAAAATGAAGTAATTGCAGGAGGCGAAATCAGACTTGGCAGTGTTGATGCAAAAGATATTTATTACACATCAACTGATCTGATTTCCAATTCTGGGATGATGGATATTGCTGCACTTTTTTCCCAAAACACATATACATCAGAAAACCTTAAGTGGACTTTTGTAACAGGGCTAAGATACGATTTCGCTCGTTTTCATGATGCTGCATTTTCCATTGAAAAGCCGTCATATTCCATAGAGTATTTTGCTGATTTTCAGTTTGATGACATTCCTGATCAAACGTGGGGTGCATTCAACCCTAAATTTACGTTGCAGCATAAACCTTCAGATAATCTGAAATGGTATGTTTCTGCTTCAAAAGGATTCAGAGCGCCTGTGCTTGATGATATGTGCCGGTCTGAAAGAAGTCGCTTTGGCCTGAGAATAGCAAATCCTAAGCTGAAGGCAGAGCATATTTATACTTTGGAAACAGGAGTTGACAAGCAATGGAACAAAAAGCTACTGTCTCAGATTTCTGTTTTTTACTCCAAAGGGTATGATTTTATGCATATGCTTTCCACTGGTGATTCTGTGAATCTTGGATATACAATTGCGCCTGTTTTTAAGATTTCAAACATATCTTCTGTAAATATTTCAGGTTTAGAGGCAGATATAAATTATGCAATAAACAAAAACCTGAAAATGTTTTGTAATTATTCTTATCTCAACGCTCAAATCGGGAAATATACCCCCAATACTGAGGCCGATATTGATCTGACAGGAAAGTATTTAACAAATATTCCAATGCATTCTTCAGCTGCAGGTTTTGTTTTTATGTCAAGTATTTTCAATGTGTCTTTGTCGGCAAAATACACTGGACAGCGATGGATTAGAGACGATAATCAAACAGACAATATCTATCTCATGTCTGACAAATATGATGCATATACTGTGGTGGATGCAAAAATATGGAGAAAATGGAAAAATTTTGAAACTTCTTTTGATATGAATAATGTGTTCAATGTAATATATATCAACAGCAGAGGCTATAAGTCACCTGGCAGAATGCTGTTTATAAAAATCTCTTATAGCTTCTCTGATAATTCCAAACAAAAAAAATAAAATCATATGAATTTGAAAAATGGATGTTTAGCATTGGTATTCGCTTTATTCATAGGGAATAACCAATATGCTCAGAATGGAAAAACCACAAACTGTTTTTATGATAATGATAAAACCCATACTCTGAACTTTAATCCTGTGTATGTGACCGGAGAAGTGTTTCAGGCTGGAGTGGCAAAAACTGAAGGTTTGCAATTGCATAGTGTGATTGTAAAAGAAACGTATTTTAATAATGATAGTTCAATAGGTTTTACAGGTGCCTACAGATATGATGGCTACTCATTGAAAGAGTTACTTGATCCGTTTGTGTTGAATAAAAGAAATGCACTGGATTTTCCTCCGCTCATTGATTTATTTGTTGAAATTTCTAATGATAATGGAGATAAGGTTGTTTTAAGCTGGGGGGAAATATATTATCCCAACAAACCAAATCAAATTATTATTGCTGTGCAAGTGATGCCCATTATTCCTGAAAAAACGAAAGACCATTGGCCAATCCCTGTGCAAAGCAAACTCATTGTGTCAAATGACCTGGTATCTGTAAGAAACATTGATAATCCCACAAAAATTACAGTGCGAACTGTCCAGGTTGATGCTGAAATCTCCAAAGGAAAATTTCCCATGCAGTCTGATCAGGTAAATGTGTTCCTCAATGACAAACAAATTGATATTATAAGCGGATTCCCCGATGACTGTGAGAAACTGACTTTGCATACAGTTTTCTATGGAAAGGGAAGAGGTCTTCACAGCACCGACCCCTTTACAGGCTGCAACATAAAAGAGCTTTTTTTGAAATATTTCACATTCAATACTGAAATATTCATGAACGGATTGGTCGTTTTTGTGGCCGATGATGGCTACAGAGCTGTGTTTACTGTAAGTGAATTGTGTAACAGAAATGATCAGGAGTATTCTCTGTTGCTCTTTGATGAAGACGACAAGGGTAAGGGAAAATTCAGAGTGTTTCCGTCCTGTGATTTCTTTTCCGACAGAGCTGTAAAAGCATTGACAGATATAAAAATTATGAATTATCATTTTTAGTATTATGACAGCAGAATTTCTTGTATCGGTTTTTTATGTGACGATGAGTTTGGTTGGCTTGCATACACTGTTTTCATTGTTGAAAATGTATGTCCTTTCACAGGTGTTTCTAATTGCTGCTTTTCTATCTTCACTAACAGCTGTGGTTTCAATGACTTATTTCTCAGGACATCTTCCTGTTTCGGGAGATTTTGAAAAATATCAGCATATTGCAATGTTTATACTTTTGTTTTCTCTGTTGCATCATGCTTTTCAAAGAAAATATAAACCGAAAAACTCCATTAGCGGACTCCTCGTCTTTGTTTTTCTGCTCCTTATTTTACCCGGAGAAAAAACAGTAGCCGAAAACTATATTATCTATTCAAAACCCGATGTTGTATTGTTTTTTCAGCTCAGAATGCTTGCAATAGCATTGTTTTCATATTCTCTTTCCTTGTATTTTTCAGCCTTATTACAACACAGGAAGAATGAAAATTTCAACTCTCTGAAACATATGGCAAGGAATTTTTTACTGCTGGGAGCTGCCGCATTTCTGGGAGGTGAATTTTTCGGCTCTGTTTGGGCACTTTATGGCTGGGGAGACCCATGGAGATGGAGCAAAGGTTTTTTTCTGGCTGGTGCATTATTTCTTCTTTCAATGATTGCTGTGCACATTCCTGCTGTGTATATGAAAAAAAAATCCTTACAAGTGCTCTTTCCTTCAATTCCTATTGTTGTTATTGTTGTTGCATATATCATTTAATTCTGTCACTATGATACGTTTACTTTCTTCAATGAAATTTGCATTCTGGAGTATTTTTGCACTCATCCTCTGGTTCTTTGGTGGTGTTGCCATTGCTTCTATGGGAGAATATAAAAAAGCTTTTGCAAAAATGAACGACTTGCTCATACTTGATTGGTTTTTTAGTGAATCCCTAAATAGTATTCCTGTCTTACTTTGGTTTTGTGGACTTTGCCTGTTTGGAGGAATTGTATTGTTGAGCTTTGCTTTCTGCACATTTACAAGTTTGAGAAAACCTCTCAGAATAAAGAAAAATAAACTCAAATCATGGCTCATGTTTTCACTTCATATTGTGTTTATTCTCATCGTGTTGTTTCATGTGCTGAGTATGATAATGGGATTTAAATATGGATACCAGAAAGCTTTTGACAATACAGTTCTTGAATTTGATAATGGATATGCAGTGCATGTTCATGAAATTCAGTTTGTCAATGATACAGAAGTGCTCAAAAGCAAAGAAATTCACTCCAA
Organism: uncultured Bacteroidales bacterium; assembly: GCA_964526285.1. GTDB lineage: Bacteria > Bacteroidota > Bacteroidia > Bacteroidales > DTU049 > CAYMAZ01. The sequence continues at coordinate 4,367 of CAZGIW010000080.1, forward strand.
AATCCGACTGTCGAAGGAAAATTTCAGTATTGATGAAAATTATGTGGATGTTTCCCTTTTTTGGAAAAATGAGTTTCTTGCAAGTGGAAAAACACATTTTTTAAAACCCTTTGTTTATAATAGTATTCATATTACCATTGAAAATTTCTTTGTTGATAATAAAAAGGATAAAGAAATTATTGGAGTCCGCCTTGTTGTTGCACGCAATCCGGTAATTGTACCATTTTTTATAATGTATGCGGTTGCAATTTTGCTGATTTTGTTTTGGACTGTTCTTACATGGAAAGAATCTTATTTAAACTGCTGAGCAGTATTTCAAAAATATATGTTTTTTTGACAAGCTAAAGCACACATAGTCAAACATATAAACACAATGTATAATATTTAAGGAATCAAATCCCGTAAAATCATAATATTTGAGGAGTTAAATCCGCAATAATGATTTATTTCACAATAATTGTTTGGATTTGCTTTAAAAAATGGGAAATTCACCATCAGGTAGTGAAGCATTAATACAGCAAGAGTCTGCATATGTTCAGAATATAAAAAATAATGGACATATAGAGATTTTGTGTTCAGTTTTTTATACAAAATGTTTTTAATGTTCAAATATTGCAAATAATTGAACATTAAGTTTGGTTATTTCAAAAAAATGGACGTACTTTTGCACTAAGTTCAAAAAATCAAAAAAAATGAACACATTGAACATATGAAAAATTTTGATAGAGAAAAACCTTACAATAGTTTGCCATTATTGTCGCCTGATATCGATATTGAAAATAACCCTGTTATTTTAAAACGTTTGGTTCTGGCTTCAAGAGCTCTTGCAACAGTAAATGGAAATTTAAATAGATTGCCAAATCCCTTGATGTTGGTTAATACATTGGCCTTGCAAGAAGCAAAAGCATCAACTGAAATTGAAAATATTTTCACTACAGAAGATGAGTTATACAAAGCAATATCAGACACATATAAAGAACAAACCATAAATCCGGCGACTAAGGAAGTGTTAAAATACAGAGAAGCTCTTTGGACTGGTTATCAAGAATTGCAAAAAAGTCAGAAATTTGATACTGATTTGATTATACAGATTTTCAATCAAATAAAAGAGACTACTTCGGGCTACAGATCACCTCAAGCCAGGGTTGTAATAAGAAGAGGTGTCAGTGAATTTCGTTCGGGAGAAATTATATACACGCCACCAAGAGGAGAAGGGTTGATTGAAAAACTAATGGATAATTTGGTTGATTATATGAATAATGATGAAAAATATTCGTTTGATCCACTACTAAAAATGTGTGTAGCACATTATCAGTTCGAAGCAATACATCCTTTTCAAGACGGAAATGGAAGAACAGGCCGAATTTTGAATCTATTATATTTATTTAGTAAAGGATTGCTGAGTCAACCAGTTTTATATATGTCAAAGTATATCATCTTAAACAAAGAGGACTATTATTACAAATTGCAATCTGTAACACAACGTAATTCATGGGAACCATGGATTGAATTTATGTTGGAAGCTACAGAAAAAACTTCCTTGTCAACAAATAACAGAATTAATGAAATATTAGCGCAAATGGAGTCCACTTTTCAGTATGCGAAATCAAAAATAAAATGGTATAGTAAGGATGTAAATGAAGCAATATTCAGTCAGCCCTATATTAAACCCCGATTGATTTCTGAAATTGTTGGAAAAACCTCAAGGACAACAATTACAAAATATATGAATGAATTAGTGGATTTAAAAATTCTTATACCACGAAAAATTGGACTTGAAGTTTTTTATATGAATGAGGATTTAATTAGAATATTGGAAGGAGAATAATACAATAATTTAATAATTCAAGGAATCAAATCCCGCAAAGTCATAATAATTGATGAATATAATCCGCAAAAAGCTTAGTAAAAAACATAATAATCACTTTTAGAAAAGTGAAATGTGATATTAATATCGCTTTTAGAAAAGTGATAATTATGATTTAATACAAAAATCCAAGTAGCCAGAGTGGAATCTTGTTTTCATAGGAGTATTCAATGTCATCCGATGCAATAAATGCGTTTTTCATGTTTCGAATTTGCTTTTTTGTTTTATGTTTCCCTCCGATTTCAAATACATATTTTCCATCAATCAAAAAATCTCCTTTTTCCGAATATGATATGTGATGTTTTTGGGATACTTGATTTAGAAAAAATGTTTCTCTTTGATTGCCAATATTTGGTTGTTCACTCAGTGCCTTTGCAATATTTGTGTTTTGTAAATACAGTTTCTCTGGTTTGTTAAGATAATTTATTCCATGTGTGTCTTTGCCAAGCCATTTAATAATTTGTGCTTTTTCAAGAAAATACAGATATCTGAGTAGTGTGTCGCGTGTTGTGCCAATTTGTCTTGACAGATCTTCAATATTTGGCTTGTATGGGACAATATGAGAGAGAACAGATAGAAGCTTTTTCATTTTTATTGTTGACCCAAATTCGATATTATATATGGATGGCAAGTCGTTTTCAACTACCTGATTTATTGTATTCATGAGTTGCCTCAAATAGTTTTGTTTAGTGTTGGTAAAAAAAGGATAGTAGCCTGTTTCAAGATATTCGTTAAAAATTTTAAGCGGTTTAATGGTGTTTGTAATATGATGGTTTATCTGGTTATCAGCCAGCAATATTTCTTCAAGTTCAACAACAGGGAGTTTGATTTTGTACTTGAGTTGAATGAATTCCCGAAATGACAGTCCCGAGAGATTGTAAACCAAAGCTCTTCTGCTTAAATCATGTGACCCTTTGTGGATTTCAAGAGCTGAAGATCCTGTAAATATTACGCGTAGTTCTGGCAAAGTGTCATATATGTTTTTAATCTCCTGTGACCAGTTAGGGTATTTGTGTACTTCATCAAGTATGAGTAATTCTCCTCCTTTTTGGTGATACTCTTCAGCAAAATAGATGAGTTTGTTTTCGGAAAAGTAGATATCATCCAAACTCACATATAACGCATGTTGCTTTTTTGCTTTGCTTTTTAAATGCTGTAACAATAGTGTTGTTTTTCCACATCCTCGTGCACCTGTAATTGCAATGAGTTGTGAATCATAATCAATTTCATTGTAGAGATAACGCTTAAAGTCCGATGAAATTCCTTTCAATAAGGATTCTGAAATTTGATATAATCGTTCCATAAAAAGAAGTTTTTTGCAAAGATACAAAATATCACTTATATGAAAGTGAAAAATATAAATAAAATCACTTATATAAAAGCGAATTAATTGAATTTTGCTTCAAAAGCGTATTCAAATCTTCAAGAAAAAACAGAGATAAGTGCCAAAAATGCAAAAAAATCACAATAAAACATACTTATTGTTGTAAGAACAACTAAATATCCCCCATTTTTTGGCCGACTTTATAAAAGATTTTCTGGCAAGTATTGAGAGTGATGTGAAGTAAACATCTTAAAACAATCGAAATCGTCATTGCGATAAAGAAATTCCCCTTATCTTTGCGTCCTGAAAATAAATGCAAGTCGAACAATGAAAAATGTAAGCAAATTCAATATTTTTTACTTTATCTTGGTAGTTGCTGTTTTGCTCTCTGCCTGTAATTCCAATAAAAAACAAAACACAATCAGGATTATCCATGCAGGGAGTTTGGCGCTTGTGGTAAAACAGGCCGCCGAAGCCTATGAGAAGGAAAATCCTGGAGTGAAAATTCTTACTGAAGCTTGGGGTAGCAAAGACGGTGCGCGACAAATCACCGAACTAAAAAAACCATGCGATGTGTATATTTCGGCCGATGATAAAATTATTGAAGCATTTCTCATGCCCGAATATGCCAGCTGGAGCATTCCTTTTGCAGGGAATGAAATGGTACTTGCCTATACTTCAAAATCAAAATATGCTGGTCAGATCAATGGCAACAACTGGATTGAATTTCTTTCACGTCCCGAAGTACTCACCGCTCGTTCTTCGCCCGATGCCGATCCATGCGGAGTTAGGGCTGTGCTGCTCATGCTGCTTTCAGATTTGTATTACAATGATGCTGACATCTCAAAGGTGCTTTTGGAAAAGGATAAAAACTTTATGCGACCCAAAGAGGCCGACCTCATTGCCATGCTCGAAAAAAACACGGTTGACTATCTGTACATCTACAAATCAATAGCTGTGCAGCACAACTTTCCTTATGTGGAACTGCCCGATGAGATCAATTTGAGCAATCCGGCACTTAGTGAATGGTATGCAAAAGCATCGTTTTTCACAGTGGGCAAAACACCCGATTCAAAGTTTGAAGAAAGGGGAGCGCCCATAGTGTATGGGATTACCATTCCCACAGTTGCGGATAATCCAGAAGGCGCACTTGATTTTATTTTGTACTTTCTCAACAGGGAAAAAGGCGGTGCCATCCTTGAAAAAAACGGTCAGAATTTGTTGTCGCCTCAGAAGTCCAGGTTTTTTGAGGCTATTCCTGAGGAGTTGAGAAAATTTGTGTTGGAATAGTTGTTTTTTTGTTAAAATAAATATTTGTCAGTATTAGAGCTTATTTTGCTACTATACTTCATAGTTTTGTCAGATATAACACTATTCCGGTTTTTTTATTTCTCATATAACAGGAATAGAAATTTATTACCCAATAACTCCCAATAGAGCAATTTTAAAATGAATGCTCACATCATTTAAGCGTCTAAAGTGTTGATATTTCACAATTTCAACACCTACTTTGCCTGCAATTGGAATTTGACTAGACAATCTTAAGGTTCTTTCATAACCAAATCTGAATGAAGGTTCGGACAATAAAAATTTATCAGGAGTTTCCATATCAATTAATAATATGCTGCTATCATTCCCTGATGAATTATTTGCAAAAACTAGATGCTTGCCTTTGGTGCTTAATGGGAATAATATGTCTGCATAGAAAATGCTTACGGAATTTTTCTTTACAATTCCAAAAATGTCAGTATTTAAAGTAAGATTTGATAATGTTGAAACGCTAAGTCCTAATGAAACATTTTGCTGATTAAATCCATGAATCCAGACCGACAATGTATCATTAAAATATACATTGTTTAATTGATAATAGTCTCTGAGCGGTGCATTTATGGTTCCAAAGCCCAAACGCAAACCGATACTGTTTTTTCTTTTATGTTCAACATGGCTTACATACTGAAGATCTCCGTCTGTCCTCAAAGTAACTTTGCCTTTTCTGGTTTTGTAGGTTGAGATTAGATTTGCTGATAATACTATATCTCCTGAAAAATATTTTGTATGATATTCTGGTCTATCATCTAATTTGCCAAGCTTAAGTCCGGTTCCAAAAAGCAAACGTGTTTTCAGGGCAAAACGATTAAAAATATTGTACGCATCAACTTCAGGTCCTATTGGAAAATTGTTACCGTGTTTTCCGCTTATGGGTGGCTTCAATAATGAACTTAGACCAATATACAATTTGTTTCCGGAATCAGGATTGTCTTCTTCAACGGTATAACTAAACGAACTTTGAGAAATGCACAAAGTTGGAGTAATTAAAGCTAATACACAAATTAAAATAAAGTGCTTTTTCATAATTGTAGTTTTGATTGGGTTAATAAAAACGCTAACGATTGCTTTCTATCCATTCATTGTAAATATCAACAACTTTTTCAAGGTCGTTGTATTTATAGACCTTTTTCTTAATTTTTTCAGCTAATTCAGGATAGTCAGAAAAATATTTTGGAGCATATGTCTTAAAAACACTATTGCTGTTTAAGCTTGCAATGGTTGAAATCAGTTTTCCTGCCTTTTCACCTTCTCTGATTATGTAAAAATCTGTAAACGTAGCACCATGACTATGTTGCGTACTCGACATACGAACATCTATAGTGTATAATGTTGCATAACCTCTTTTAACAACTTTAAGCCAAAAAGGACCTTGCATTCGTTTCTGTCTCATACCTCCATACAGAAAAATGTAATCATATTCATATTTCTCTACACCATTATCATAGCTAATAGTTTTAAGACTTGATGCCGGAATGTTTTGGCTGGCAGATGACTGGCTTTCACGAAATATAACTTGTTTTGTGTTACTTTGAACCAGATTTGCAAAACCTGTTTTCACAGTCCCATCTAAAAAATATAAAGTGGCAATGAATGGTCCTTGTGAAAAAACATTATTAGCTTGCCAAATAATCAGAATAAAAAAAACTGCTGTTTTTCCCTTTCTTATCATAATTTTTAATTTAATTGATTATTTTACAAAATTAGAAAAACTTTGATAAACACAATTATTTAACCTATAGTTTTATTCAATAATTTTCAACTTTGCTTCATCATACATTTTAAAAGCAATTATTTTCCACTATAAGCTCATTTTTGGAAATTATTTTCCATTATAATTAGTTTTGGGAAGTAATTTTCCATTATAGACTTGTTTGGGAAAATATTTTCCATTAAGGATAATGTGTTGAGTTTTTTTCAGCGTATATTTTGAGCGGGGAAAAATTGAATTCCGGAAACTGTTTAATTCGTAAATTTGCCATGAAATTTTGAGCAGTGAAACAGAAAATCGGTATCTTTCAGTTAATTCTGGTGTTCCTTGGCGGACTGATTTTGTTGTTTATCATTGCTCCATTGGCCGGCATGTTTTTGTCGGTGGATTCAGGACAGGTGACTGATACAATCTCAGACACAGAAGTAGCACGAAGCATACGTCTCACACTGTGGACATCCATGGCGGCAACTTTGATATTTGCAATTGGTGCAATTCCTCTGGCTTATGTTCTGGCAAGAAAAAGGTTTAAAGGTCGCGGCCTCTTGCTTGGAATTATCAATTTGCCAATCGTAATACCTCACTCAGCAGCTGGTATTGCCATTCTCGGATTTATTTCCAGAGATTCAGCTATCGGAAAGGCCGCTTCTTCTGTGGGTTTGGATTTGGTAGGAAATCCTGCTGCAATTATTCTTGCCATGGCATTTGTGAGTGTCCCTTTTTTACTCAATTCTTCCATTGATGCTTTCTCGGCTGTACCCCAACGACTGGAAAAGGCTGCCCTCAATTTAGGAGCGTCACCTTCGCGTGTGTTTTTTAAAATCAGTTTGCCACTGGCATGGAGAGGAATTCTCACCGGCAGCATCATGATGTGGGCAAGAGGAATGAGTGAGTTTGGCGCTGTTGTGATTGTGGCCTATCATCCAATGATTACACCTGTGTTGATTTACGAACGTTTTGCTTCATTCGGACTAAAATATGCAACACCTGTTGCTGTAGTGTTTGTTGTTGTTACACTCATTTTCTTTGTGGGAATGAGATTGTTATCAAAACCCAAAGAAGAAAAATAATGCTGAAACTTGAAAATATCTGTAAGAAATATTCAAACTTTTCGCTGAAAGATATAGAACTTGAGGTTGAAAAGAATGATTATTATGTTTTACTTGGTAAATCAGGTTCTGGAAAGTCCATGGTACTTGAAATTATTACAGGCATCAGAGCTCAGGATTCAGGAAAAATTTATCTGAACGGCAAAGACATCAGCAACCAAAGAATTCAGGACAGAAACTGCATACTGGTGTATCAGGACACTGCTTTGTTTCCGCACATGACTGTTTATGAGAACATTGCATTCACTTTAAAGAATCATAGAATTAAAAAACCTGAAGCTGCCAACCGCATAATGCAAATGGCAGGATTTGTTTCAATAGAACATCTTTTAAAACGCATGCCTGCAAATTTATCAGGCGGAGAAGCCCAGCGCGTTGCTCTTGCCAGGGCATTGGTTGTGAAACCTGATGTTTTATTGCTTGATGAACCTTTGTCATCTCTCGATGTGCAATTGCGGGGAGGTTTGCAATCGTTGTTGCACAAAATTAATCAAGCGGGGCAAACCATTATTCATGTAACTCATGATTTTGAGGAAACTCTGGCGCTATCAAACAAAGTTGCAGTGATTGAAGAAGGCAGGATTGTGCAAAAGGGCATCACCGAAGAAGTATTTCAAAATCCTGAAAATGAATTTGTTGCAGGACTTTCAGGTGTTCGGAATTTTTTCAGGGTTGAGGTCGTTTCAGCCATTGCAGATGATGGGATGAAACATGCTCAAATTGAAGGTAGTTTGTTCAGCGTTAAATTATTATCAGATTTAGCTGATGGCAAAGGTTATTTAACCTTTAAATCCTGTGATGTGTTGTTATCGGAAGAAATTATGAAAACCTCGGCTGTCAATAATTTTCCCGGAACCGTAGTTGATGTAGTACCCCGTGGAGGAGGTACAGAAGTAGTTGTAGATGTGGGAGTAAAAATCACAGCTTTGATAAGCCGCGAATCTTTGCGCTCGCTCAACATCAAAACAGGAGAAAAAATATGGGTGAGCTTCAAAGCTTCAGCATGCAGGTTTATTCCGGTTCAATAGAATTTTATACTTCGGATAAAAAACCTATTTTTGTAGCTTAAAATTGTTAATTATTTAATCTTAACCCAAACATTATGAATACAATAAAAGCTTTCACATTCGCACTAGCAATGATTGTGTCTTTGTTTGCTTCAGCACAAAAGGCAACACAATCAGAGGTGCTTGTTGTTACTGAGAATATTATCTATGAAACTCTTTTTATGGATTTAAATAATCAGAAATACTGGACTTTACCAGTTGGCATTGATATAGATACAGGCTTGGTAGAAGTTTTTTTTGAAACATTAATAAATTATGCATCTGGGAAAAAAGCCAAAGGAGTGAACAGTTTTGCTCCGAAAATGCTGAACACTGATTTTACTACTCCAGGAAAATATCTTGACGAGCCAATTGTGTTTGAGAATAATGAATGCTATAGCAAAGGCAGCAAAAACAAGCTGGCATTTATAAGATTTTCCGAAAAATGGTTGTATGATGAACAGAATAAGAAATTTTCAAAAGAAATTTTTGGGTATTCACCAGCTATTGCATTGTATGATGATTTTGGCGAGTTAAGGGGTGTAATGCCATTGTTTTGGCTATGGACAGATCGCCTTTCAGCATCGTCAGGCAAAGACATTGTTCTGGGACAAAACATTATTTATGATGTGGTAATCCGAACTTTGAATGTTTTATGTGGTGAGGACGTATATTGGGGCGACAAGTATGAGTTTCTTGAGACGAATTATGAGAAAGACAATATAAATGTTGCCACTCGTCAGGAATTTGTTCTGTCAGTTCTAAGAGATATGTGTTTTGGCAATTTGGAAGTAAAGGATCAACATGGAAAAATACTCAGTGTTGAAGAAACGAAGAATATTATTTTTCGAAAAGACACAACTACTTTTGTAATTGAAAATGATGAAACAGAAAAATATGATCTTGTAGATTATGTTATTACGCCTGTTTATAACATAAATCGTTTCTCAATTGTAAGGTTTCTGGAAGAATGGTCATACAACCCTGTTTCAATGAGGTTTACAAAAAAAGTAATAGCAATAGGTTTCATCTACAGGGCCTTTGATGAATATGAAAACGGATATGGAGGGATAGATTCCTATGAAGAGCCTGAGTTATGGGTTTACTTTTAACAATATTTTAACATGTTTAGAGTTACTAAATCGCTATTATTTTAAAACTCGTCAAAAATGAAAATTTATATCTGTCAAATCTTCGTTTTTTTATGTTTATTAATTACTTTTGATTCAAGCTCACAGACAATAGTGACAGGCAAACTTGAAGATGCTGAAGAAAAAACAGTTCTTACATATGCAAATATTGCTGTAGTAAGAAGCACTGATTCAATTTTTGTTTCAGGAACAACAACTGATGAAAATGGATGGTTTCAGATTGTTTTAAATGAAAGTGGAGGCTACTATTTAAGAATATCATATCTTGGATATGGAACACATATGATATTTTTTGAAGTTTCAGATGATGAAAATGAAAAACAAATGGGAACCATTGGAATACTAAAAAGCGGAGAGAACCTTGAGGAAGTTGTTATTACAGGGAGGAAGCCGATGTATTCATATGATGGAGAAAAGAGAGTTTACAATGTAAGTGAAGATCCGAGTGTGCAGGGAGGAGTTGCCACTGATGCATTGCAAAATGCCCCAGGAGTGTATGTTGATATGGAGGGAAATATTACATTGCGGGGAGTTTCGGGAGTTGAAATCTGGATAAATGATAAACCTTCGAGAATTAAAGAAGAAGGCTTAAAATCCTTCTTACAGCAACTACCTGCCAACACAATTGAGCGTATTGAGATTATAACAAATCCTTCGGCAAGATATGGAGCCGAGGGTACAGGTGGCATTATAAATATTATCACATCTGAGAAGATAAAAAGAAATGAATTGTTAAGTTTGGGGTTGAATGCAAGCACACAGATTTCATATAATCCCTGGATTTCATATATATTTAGCAAGGAAAAATATTCTTTGAATGCATATTTAAGTCATTCTGCATCAGAAAACATAAACAATTCATTTTCCAATGGTTATGTGATGCACAATGGAGACACTGTGTATGGTGTCAGAAGCCTGAATGAATCCGACTGGGGCTATTCATGGACATATGGTCATTTGAGTTTTTCATGGGAGATAGATTCTTTAACAAGTTTTGATATTTGGGGAGGAGGGGCTTTAAGCAATAATCATAGCGAATCTTTTTCATACAGCACACGAACAATGAAAAATGGAGATATTATTCAAATTGATAATATATCCGAAGGAAATGGGAATGGAAGTAATTTGAATGCAGGTTTTTCTTTCGAAAAACTATTCAAAAAAAAAGAAGGTCACAAAATCTCATTTGATGGCTACGGTGGCAATTATTTAAGTGACTACTACAGAATGGTTGAACGAAAACATGAAGGTACAGAGCAAAGAGATTTTAATTATCGTGAAAATGGACAATATAATGGAATATGGTTGTCTTCATATCTGAACTATGTAAATCCTTTGGGAAAAAATAGAGTTTTGGAAGCAGGAGCAACTTTTAGTCAAAGCTCAATTGACAGATCCAATCCCACCGACACATTTAATTTCTCAACAAGTATGTATGAATATGTGGCAGCTTTTACTAATATTATGGATAGCCGTACTATGGAAGGAGCTCTTTACTCAACTTATGCAGATACTTTGGGTTTTTTGAAATATAAGCTTGGCCTGAGATATGAATATGGTATGTGGATGCTAAATTCTGTGGCTTTGACTGAAAGGTTTGACAGGTCATGGGGGACATTTTTTCCCACTATTCATTTGTCAACAACTACAAAAAAACAGATTAACCTATCTTTAAGCTATTCACGAAGAGTAAGATACCCTAATTATGAACTTGATCCATTTGTAAATCGAGTGAATGAAGAAAATATTTATGTGGGCAATCTTTGGTTGAATCCTGCTTTTACCGATGCTTTTGAAGCCGGATTTTTAAAAATTTTTCATGTCAGGGGCATCAGTTATGTCAACAGTATATCACAGGCGAACAATGAATGATATTACCAATAAATCAGAAGGTGTGTATGATGAAATTCTACAGCGATATACCATTTATTCAACGTTTATTAATTCAGGAAGAAATATATTTACTGGTGCTGATTTAACACTGACTGTGTTACCATTAAAAAATCTCCGATGTATGTGGTACACAAATGTTTACAACCAGGATTTTTATGCAGACTTGGATTCTTATGTGGTTGAAAAGTCAAATCTTACTTTCAGCAGCATGTTGAATCTTATGTATAATTACAAAAACTTCAGGTTCCAACTTATGGGAAATTACAGAGCTGCTACAGAGAATCTAACTGGTTCAACAGAACCTTTATACTGGATAAATGCAACTGTCAATGCTGATTTTTTTAAAAGAAAAATGTCAATACGGCTTGGCATGATGGATGTGTTTAACTGGAGAGAGCATTCTGCATCAGTATCTACCCCAACCTATAGCTCTGTTTCTTCGTCCAAGCAAAAAAGTCAATTTTTTACCTTTGGCTTGACATTTCGTTTTGGTCGCACCGAACTGGAGCGTCAGCAAAAACAGCCTGATATGCCGGCAGCACAGCCAATGTAATAAAGACAACATCCCGAAAATCACATGAACAAATGAAACCTATTATCATTCAAATACGTAGTATAAAACCATGTAATTAGTCACAAAAAAATAAAAATTATGAGATTCTGTTTGACATTTTGTATTGCCATTGTTACATTAGCAGCAACAGCTCAAAAAGCAACACAATCACAGGTTCTGGTTGTAACTGAAAACATTAGTTATTCATGTGAATTGAAAGTATATAACAATGAAGTTATGAGTGCTTTGGTTCTTGTTGATCCTGCTTCTGTTGATGTATTCTTTGAAAACAGTATGGACTATGTGAAAAAACCTGAATCAAAAGGAATATATGATTATGCTCCTAAAACATTAAATCTTCAATACCACATACCAGGAAAATATGTGGAAACAGAATTTATATTTGATTTTGAAGAAGGGATAGATACAGTCACTTTATTAAGAAATTTTCCACCTTATGATTCATACGATACAGTAATAGTTAGAAAGATAAACCCGGCAATGTTGCGTTTTTCTGAGAGATGGATTTTGAATGAGGAGGCCGGCATATTTATCAAAGAGATTCAGGGATACTGTCCGGTTTCTGCTGAATTTTCAAGCAATAATGAATTAATGGGGTATCGCCCGCTGTTTTGGTTGTGGACAGACAAGCTTCCTGCTTCAAAAGGAAAAGACATTGTGTTTCCTGATGATGTGATTTATGATGTTGGAATCCGTTCATATGTAGTTATGTGTGATGACGAATATGAAGACGAAAACATGAGTAAATACGAATCCATTGAAACCATGTACAATTATGATAACATTGAAGCTTCACGAAGGCTGGAGTTTGTACTCACAATACTGAGGAATGTATATGAAGGAACAATGACTGCATGGAATAACAATGGTGAGAAAATATCTTTGGAAGATTTACAAAACCTGTTATTGATACAGAAAGAAGAAGAAGTGGCTGTGTTTGATGATGAGACATGGGAAGAAAAATCCATGGTTCTAATGACAGAATATCCGCTAGAACCTCAGTATTTCTCAAGGTTACGATTTCGTGAAGAATGGTCATACAACCCTGCTTCAATGAGGTTTACAAAAAAAGTAAAAGCAATCGGGTTTATATATTACCCAAACGATGATATTTATCCGGGGTTTTTTCAATCAGATATTGAACCCGTATTTTGGGTTCACTTCTAACATTTAAAAATGTGCTGATGTAATCAGTCAAAATGGTCATTTTTTTGTAACTGCTCAGCACCATATTAATAAGCCACAAATCCACGATAATAAATTTTTTTGCCACATTTTGTGTTTGCAGGAAATACAGGCAATACAAAAGGCTGTGTTTGTTTTGTTGAAATTGCGACGAGAAGGATTCTCAG
>CAZGIW010000081.1:0-17640 GCA_964526285.1 uncultured Bacteroidales bacterium
CCATTTTCACATGAACCCCATATACATTTTGTTCCTCCTGGTTTTTATTACATTTTCAATGGTATCATCAGCACAAACCATGACACTTGAAGAATGCAAAAAACAAGCCCTTGAAAACAATATAAGCCTGAAAATTTCAGCAGAACAAATCAACCAGTCAGGTTATCTCAAAAAAGCAGCATACTCACAGTTCCTTCCATCTCTTGGCTTCTCTGGTTCATATATCAGAATGAACAAACCTTTTCAATTATTTGAAGATGATTTTATAATGCCTGTGTTGCCTGCCGACTTCTATGACCCATCAACAGGAAATATTAATTCCAACATCCTTTACAGCCCATCAATGATGCCACTGGCTTTTGTGATGAATCCTGAAACAGGTCTTCCTGTGGCAGATGTAAACGGAAATCCGGTTTTTTTGCAATATGCATGGCTACCTTCCGACCAGTTATCATTTGGACAGAAAAACAACTATCTGCTCAATGTGGGGATCACTCAACCCATTTATGCAGGAGGAAAAATCAGACAACTATATAAAATGAGCCAGATTGCCGAAGATATGTCCAAAAAAACATATACACTTGAGCAGGAACAAATTCTTATTGAAATTGAAGAATTATATTGGACACTCATCACCCTGAAAGAAAAATTGAAACTTGCTAATAACTATAATCAACTTATATTTAGAATAATATATGACATTGAAAACTACAGACATGAAGGTGTTGTGACAGACAATGAACTTCTAAAAGCTCAAATTGAGCAAAACAAATGCAATCTGAATTTGATGAAACTTGAAAACGGAATCAGACTTACACGAAAAGCTATTTGTCAAAAAATGGGCATCCCGCTCGACAGGTATTTTGAGCCGGCAGATACAGCTATTCCTTCTGAAATTTTTGTAATCACTACTCAGGAACTTTCAAACAGTGCACTTCAGAATCGAATTGAACTTCAAATGCTTGAAAATTCAATGCTGATTGCCGAATCAGGGGTAAAAATGATGCGTTCAAGATTTCTGCCTGACATTGGGTTTACAGCTAACTACAGCTATATAAACCCCAATCCATATGCTGGTTTTACAAACACTTTCGGAGGAGACTACAATTTGGGGATTATGATGCATGTACCAATTTTTCACTGGAATGAACGAAGACACACACTGGCTGTTGCCAGAAGTCAGCATTTGATAGCAGGATTACAATATGAAAATGCACAACAAATGATTCGTCTGCAGGCAGAAATATCAGTCAATCAACTGAACGAAGCCTGGATGGAACTGGAAAGCACTGAAAATTCACTCCGTTTTGCAGAAAACAACCTGAGCATTCTCACAGATAAATATGAAGAAGGACTTTGCAAGATTTCAGATTTGCTTGAAGCTCAGGTATTGTGGCAAGAGGCTTATACTGCACATATTGATGCAAAAGCTGAATACAGAAAAAAAATTATGCTAACCAAACAGGCAGGCGGACTGAATCAACATAATTAACATTCACATTTATGAGAACAACAACATTATTTATTCTTACTACAGTCATGCTGATTATGACAAACTGCAGTTCAAAAAGCGACAAGATTTCTGAGGAAACAGATGAAGCACTGACAGTCATGACATTTGAAGCCACTGAAACTACATTTACAGATATCCTTGAGTTTTCGGGGACAATATATGCCAACAAAGAAGCCAATGTAGGTTCATCTATTCCGGGAAAAGTTGAAAAAATTCATTATCGTCCCGGACAATGGGTAAAGGAAGGTGCATTGTTGGTTAGCATGTCATCGGAAATGCTGATGATGACAGAGGTTGAATACAAAACTCTTGAAAAAGATTTTGAACGAGTTTCCAGACTTCGCGAAAAAGGAAGTATCAGTGAGCAGGACTACGACCATGTCAAAGCGAAGTTTGATGCCGCCTGCTACAAATATGAAATGACTTTGAAAAACACACAAATTCTGGCTCCTTTTTCTGGCATAGTAACAGATATAATTGTACAGGAAGGTGAAAATTTTATGTTTTCTCCAAGTCTTGATTTAAACTTTTCAATGACATCAGGAATAGTAAAGCTCATGCAAATAAACCCTGTAACAGTGAAATTTTCTCTCAATGAAAAACTCATATCTCAGATTAAAACAGGGACCCCGGTTTCAATTACCTGTGATGCTTATCCCGGAAAAAATTACAATGGAAAAGTGAGTCTGATTCATCCCAAATTCAATCCAATGACAAGGAGTACTGAAGTAGAGGTTAGTGTCCTCAATCCATCAGGAGAACTGAAGCCCGGTATGTTTGCACGCTTATCAATTGAAGGAATGAAAACAACAGGATGCAGTGTTCCTATCACATCAATTGTAAACCGCAAAGGGAAAGAATATGTGTGGATAACTGAAGGAAACAAAGCACATCTAATTGAAATTGAACGACTTGCAATGAAAGGAGAATATGCTGTTGTGACAGGAATTGAACCAGGCACACAGATAATCATCTCACGCAAGTCACAACTCTCTGAAGGAACTGTGGTTCAGATTAACAACAATCAATAACTGAATTATGATCCTGCCAAACATAAGTGTTAAAAACCCCATAGGAATTGCAATGATTTTCATTGCGGTACTGATATTGGGATTAATCGCATTCCGCAGTCTTCCTCGCGATGTAATGCCCGACATTGACTTTCCAACTCTCACAATCATCACCATCTATCCCGGCGCTTCTCCTGAAGATGTTGAAAAAGATGTAACCACATACCTGGAAATTGTATTGGCAACAACTCCCGAACTGAGAAGTATCACATCAAGCAGCAGAGAAAATGTTTCAATAATAACACTGATGTTTGAATGGGAATCGGATATTTCAGAAGCTGCCAACAATGTGCGTGATTTGATTGAAGTTGTAAAAAACGATTTGCCTAACGCAGCCGACCCTCCATTTATCCTGAAAATAAACAGTTCAATGTTACCGGTTGCCATATTGTCTATCAGTGCAGATGAAAGTTATGATGAATTTGGAAGTATTTATAATAACATCATCGCTCCCCGCCTGAGAAGAATTGAAGGTGTGGGAACGGTCTTTCCCATTGCAGACCCTGAAAAACAGATTTTTATTGAAGCCGATCCAGCAGCATTAATGGCATATAATGTGAGTCTGCAACAAATCACTGCAGTATTGCAATCACAAAGAATAAGCATACCCGGAGGAAACATTAAAACCGGAACTTATGACCTATCACTCAATGTGCCATCACAGATCTCATCGGTTGAAGATATAAAAAACCTTGTAATATCACTTTTTGGAAACAAACTCATACGCATCAAAGATGTGGCACATGTTTATGAAGGTTACAAATTGAAAGAAGAGCTTGTGCTCAGTGAAGGCCGTCGTTCCATTGCTTTGTTTGTTCAGAAACAAACTGGCACCAACACACTTCAGACTTATCAGTCGCTTCAAAAGGAACTGATTGAAATTCAAAAACTTTTGCCAAAGGACATACAAATCAATGAAATTTTTAACACCGCTGATGTAATTACGATTACCCTCAATAATCTGGGTTCAACCGTCTGGTGGGGAGCTCTGTGGGTCATGCTTGTTGTGCTTGTTTTTTTGAGGCATATACGCAGCAGTATCATTATCTTGCTGACCATTCCTTTTTCTCTGATTGTTGCCTTTATTGTGATTTTTGTTGCAGGTTATACTATTAATATTTTCTCACTGATGTCGCTGGTGATTGCCATGGGGATGGTGGTTGACAATGCCATTGTTGTGCTTGAGAATATCACACGACATGTGGAAAAGGGAGTGAGACCAAAAGAAGCATCGGTATTTGCCACCGGAGAAATGGGCACTGCTATCACTGCATCAACATTTACTACTATTTCTGTTTTCATACCTCTGCTATTTGTTGGAGGCATTGTAGGAATTATGTTTAAGCAGCTCGTAGTTATTACAGTGGCAACCCTTCTGGCTTCACTACTCACAGCTCTCACACTCACCCCTATGTTGTCATCGAAACTTATCAAAAAAACCAACAAAAAGCGCAGTGCACTATATAATACGGGAGAAAAAATGTTTGTGAGCATTGAAACAGGATATAAAAAGCTTTTGGGATGGGCTATTGTGCATAAGTTGCTAACAATCTGCATAGCATTTGTTTTGTTTTTATCTTCCATTTGGATGGTTCGTTATATCGGCACGGACTATCTTCCTGATTTTGATACAGGAGATGTTTTGATTTCCATTGAAACAGAAGAAGGTTCAGGGATTGAAGAAACAGAACGTGTAGCCAGGGAAGTTGAAGAAATGATTAGCCGTCATGTTCCTGAGCTAGTTTCCACCTATATAATTGCCGGACAAACTGAAAAAGGGCTGCTATCATCTGTTGGATTTCAGGAGGGTAAAAATTTTGCAACCATTGGCATCAGACTCACGGCTCCTGAAAAACGCAAGAGAAATTCAAAAGAAATTGCTTTGTCACTTGACAATATTCTGACCTCATTCCCGGGAATTAACAAATACCGTATTTCAGGGGGGAGCCTTTTGTCATCAATTGTTCTTGGCAATGCCAAACCTGTTGAAGTGAAGCTATTTGGCAATAATCTGGAGCAACTTGACCAAACCACAAAAATCATTACAGAACTGATGCACCAATCAGGGGTCTTCACCGGAATTGAAACACCATCCAGCCAGAACAAACCGGAACTTATTGTGAATATTGATCTTGAAAAGGCATCAGGCATGGGACTTAATAACCTCATGATATCAATGCAGCTCAGACAATGTATTTATGGAAGCAGCGCAGGAAACATCAGAATTAATGACGAAGATAAAGAAATTATTATCCGATATCCCGATGTATACAGAAGTGATATTTCAAAAGTTGAAGATGTCGTACTGACCACATTAACAGGGCAACAGGTTCGATTGGGAGACGTTGCAAGCATTGAACCCGGCACAGGGTTTCAGGAAATTTCAAGAGAAAGTCAGCAAAGAGTATTTACAATTGCCGCACATCCAAAAAGTGTTTCACTGGGGGAAGCCGGCAAAACCATTGAACAAATACTGAAAGATGCTGATATCGACCCTTCCATTGATGTAAAAATTGCTGGACAGTTCTCTGAACAATCACAATCTTTTGGAAGCCTGTTTGTAGCATTGATTATCGGGATTATGCTGGTGTTATGATTATGGCTGCATTGTTCAAGTCTTTGAAATATCCGTTTATTATTCTGTTTTCTGTCCCTTTTACAATAACAGGCGTGATTGGAGCATTTCTGATAACAGGTCAAACTCTGAATGTGGTTACATTTTCTGGCCTGATCATGCTTATGGGAATCGTTGTTAATAATGGAATTGTGCTTATTGACTATACAAACTTGTTGCGGGCACGTGGTCTGTCAGTGAGTGAGGCCATTATGGAGTCGGGAAGATCAAGATTACGCCCTGTGCTGATGACAACACTCACCACAGTTTTGGCCATGATTCCAATGGCTCTGAATAAAACCATGGGTCATGAGGTTTGGTCGCCACTGGGTATTACAATGATAGGAGGACTTCTTGTGTCAACAGTAATTACACTGATATTGGTTCCTGTGGTTTATGCATCAATGGAAGCAAAAAAAATCAGAACAGAAAAAGAACAAATAAAAAACATGTAATCCAAACAAAATGAAAATTATATACTGTATTGTTAATGTAACACATCTTGAGTCATTTTCAGAAACAATCCGCACATCGGGAATTACTGATTTTCAAATTATTGAGCAACTATACACAGAGTTTTCCAAGGGTGACCCGAGGATGAATACTCATGTGTGGCCTGGTTTCAGCAGTGCTATTATTGCACAAACTGAAGATAAAGACAAGATACAGCTCATACTCGATGAGGCAAAAACCCACAATAAAAATCGCAATAATGATGATGAAATCATCAGAGTGTATGTTTGGAAAACAGAAGATTATATTACAGATTAATATAAATCAAAAACAATGAACAAAAAGGAAGGAACAGCAAATCATCAGGCCGTTAAACAGGAAATTATTACAGCAGCAGCAGAAGTTTTCGGCAAACATGGATACAAAAAAACCAATCTTGAAGACATTGCCACAGCATGTGGCAGAGGATACAGTTCAATTTATTATTATTTTAAAAACAAGGAAGACATATTCAGGGCAGTAATTGAAAAAGAGTTTAACACACTAATGAGTGATTTGAAACAAACCATAAGCACAACCGGAGACCCAACACAAAAGTTAAGATTATATCTTTCATCCCGAATGCATAAAATTAAAACAGTTTCAAACTTTTATGACAGTTTGAGAAATGAATACTTCAACAGCATTCCTTTTGTGGAAAAAATCAGAAAGCACTATGATATTGAAGAATTTAAGCTGATTAGCTCCATACTTGAAGAAGGACGTGAACGGAACATTTTTCATATTAACAACACCGAAAATGTAACTCAGGCAATAATGTCAGCCATGCGGGGATTGGAGATTCCGTTTTTCATCAGACAGGTTGTGATTGACATTGACAATCGCATTGATGAGTTGTTGAATATATTATTTTATGGTTTAATTAGAAGATAGCTCACACATGTGATTTTTTTAATCAAATTTAATTCTAAACTTTATCATAATTAAAAAGTCTTATAGAACAAATTTTCTTATTCCTAATTCAAATGAAACAGATATACTTGATTATTTTCTTTACAAACATTGTCAATTTATTCCCATTTCAGGGATTTTCACAGTTCACATGCGGAGACACTCTCACAGATGTACGAGACGGAAAAAAATACCCAACCATACTAATCGGATCACAATGCTGGATGGCAAAAAGCCTTGATATTGGAATTATGCTCACAGATTCAATGTGGCCATCTGACAATCAGATTATTGAAAAGTATTGTTACAATGACAGTTCAGAATACTGTGAAATTTGGGGAGGCCTGTATACTTGGGATGAAATGATGAATTATCAGACATATGAAAAAGCGCGTGGAATTTGTCCTGACGGTTGGCATATCCCATCTGATGATGAAGTTAAACAACTGGAAATTGAACTGGGGATGACACCTGCCACAGCCGATATTTCCAATGACTGGAGGGGGACAAACCAGGGAACACAAATGCTGCCCGGAGGTGGTTCAGGACTTGACATATTGTTTGCAGGAGCAAGAACAATGCTCAACGCCTTTATGGCAGGAGGTATTTATGGATATATCTACACATCAACTGAATCTGGAAACAATGCATGGAGAAGATGTGTCCGCACAGGTGATTCAAGAGTTGGAAGGTTCAATACATTTCCCAAAACATATGCATTTTCAGTTCGTTGTCTTTTGGGAAGTGACACCACAAAAATTGATATTCCTCTCAAAAACAACACGCTTCTATGCCATTATGAAGACAACACAATTCAGGTTTTCCTTTCAGATAACTTAATGAAAGAAAAAATGTTAACCATTCTGGTTTTTGATATCAATGGCAGCATCGTAGCATCTCTTAGTCATCATAATCATAACGGCAGCAACAGAATTACAATTGCAGCACATGGAATTTCATCGGGCATGTATTTTGTGAAAATTGTTGCAGGCAAAAGCGTATACAGTTCAAAATTAATTATTTACTAATCATTTTTTTATCATGAAAACACATATAGTTAAAAATTCCCTGTTACTGTTTGTTGCGATTTGTTCTCTTTTTATATCAGCATGTGACAAAGACAATAATGATAACGTGAATGTACCATTGGTTTTTGATAGTCTTACAGCAACAAATGATACCATTTTTCCGGGAGGAACAACTGAGATTACAGCCATTGCAAGTGGAGACGATATCACTTATACATGGACAGCAACTGCCGGGGATATTCTGGGCAGCGGCAATAGAATTACATATGTATCTCCTCCCTGCACTGTAGGAGAAAATGATATTACATGCACAGTGACAGACAAGGGGAACAACAAGCTATCCAAATCAATAACAATATATGTATTCTAATATATGAGAATTATTCTCTTTTTTACTATCATTTTGGCACTTGGCATAAACACAAACGCCCAGTGTTTCGGGTCGCCCGGCAATCCTGTTGCAGGCACCTCAAATGCTGGCTCTTTGCAGAAAAAACTTTTTCGTACTTCTTTATATCATCGTTACAGTTATTCTGACACATATCGAACAGGCTCAAAAATTACCGGATTCAGTTTATATGAAAAAGCCAATTACAATTATTTGGGATTAACACTTGCATACGGGCTTACTGACAAAATAACCATTGAGTCTGAAACCGGCTATTTTGTTAATAAAACGATCCATTATAATTCATCTCTCATTCTCCCTGAATCTGAGTATACAAAAAGTGGATTTGGCCTTTCACACACTTTGATTTCTCTAAAATACCTTATTATACCTGACAATAAGCATCCCATCAGATGGGCAATCGGTGCAGGAGGAAGAATACCTTTACGACAACAACCTCAATATGAAAATAATAGCCTGTTGCCTCAGGATGTTCAACCATCAAATATGGCTTTTGGTATTGCTCTGCAGTCATTTTTTGTTCATGAAAATTCATTTAAGGGCAGAAGAATATTTCTCATCAACAGATATGAATATTATTTTGAGAATTCACAGCAATTTCAATGGGGTCAGGTTTTATACAACTCTCTTTTCTATTCAAAACGCTTACATTTTAAACAACAGTGGCTTACAGAAAACTGGACTGGTATTTTGCAATTGCGACATGAATACCGTACCCACAATTACAATTACCTTTTAACAAGTCCTAAAGTGGCAGGATCGGGAAATAATCTTATATTTATCACACCACAGTTAAATTATACACATCACGAGATTTTAAACATATCATTTTTGGCAGACATACCTGTTTACCAGTATTATAATGAAACTCAACTTTCAAATAAATTTTCTTTTACCTTAAATATCACCAGAGATTTTCCTCCAAAATAATACATTCATAATGAAAACAAAAAAACAAACACTGGTTTTTTTAATATCACTGGCAATATGTATGATATTCATTATGCAATCCTGTAAAAAAGAAGAGGATTCACCTCCTCCAAATGAAACCTCAACAGTGACAGATTCTGAAGGTATTATTTACAAAACAGTAAAGATAGGAAATCAGTGGTGGATGTCAGAAAACCTGAGAACAGGCACAATGATACAGGGAAATGAGCTGAGTTTTGACAATAGTATCATTGAAAAGTACTGTTACGACAATAACATACAAAATTGTATTGAATTTGGTGCTTTATATACATGGGATGAGCTGATGGCTTATTCAACTGAAGAGGGGGTTCGGGGCATATGTCCTGAAGGCTGGCATATTCCCACAGATGCAGAAGTAATTGAGTTGGAAGAATTTTTGGGTATGTCATCAAATAAAGCTCATCTTGAAAATACCTGGAGGGGTACTGATGAAGGATCAATGCTGTTAACCGGAGGTAGTTCGGGGTTTAACATGCCAACATCAGGCGCAAGAAGAACAGATGGATACTACCTGAACTTTGGATTATTTGGATATTTTTACACTTCCACTGAGTCAGGTGCAGGAGCCTGGAGAAGATGTTTAAAACCGGGCTACAATGGAATTGGCAGATACAACACATATCCCAAAACGTATGCATTGTCTGTGAGATGCATTAAGAATTAATCGTTGTCATCTTCTTCAACGACCATATCCTTTACATTGAATTGTGTTGTCACCCTCCCATTCCATTCATTTTCTTCAATATGGTAACAAATTTTTGCTGAAAGTCTTTCATCATGAATTTTTGAAAACAAATTCCCAAATCCAAAAGCAATTGCATCAAAACCAGCACCTCTGAATTCGGGCTGAGTAATATTCAACTTCAGATGGTTCTCTCCAATTGGTCGGGAATACCCTGTATCACATACATTCTTTGTCATAAAAACCGGTGCCATGTTGCCAGGTCCAAATGGAGCAAATTGTTTCAGTACCCTAATAAATTTAGGTGTAATATCAGAAAAATTAAGTTCGTCGTCAATTTCAATTTCAGGCACCATCATATCATCTGTAAGATTTTCAGAAGCAAGTTTTTCAAATTCATTGCAAAAAGCTTCAAAATTTTCAGGTTTAATTGACATACCTGCCGCAAATTTATGACCTCCAAAATGCTCAATAAGATGACTACATGAATCCACAGCCTGGTATAAATCAAAATCCTTGATTGATCTGGCTGAACCCGTAAGCAATCCATTGGATTCAGTAAAAATAATTGTAGGTTTATAGTAATGTTCTATCAACCTCGAAGCAACAATACCTACTACCCCTTTGTGCCACGAAGGATTATAGAGTACGGTTGTTTTCTTTTTCTGCAAATCCGGACTATTGTCAATTTGCTGCAAAGCATCATCAAAGGCAAGTTTATCAAGACTTTTCCTTTCATTATTAAAGTCATTAATTTTATTTGCAAGTGATTCAGATTCTTCAAGTGTCTGGCTCAAAAGCAATAAAACTGAATTTTTTCCTGTATCAATTCTTCCGGCAGCATTTACTCTTGGACCAACAGTAAACACCAGATCAGAAATTGTGATATATTTTGAAAAATTATAATCTACCTTTGCCAGACTTTCAGGTCTTCTTTTTATACCACCGCTTCTTAATGCAGCTTCAATTCCGGGACGTGGATTTTTATTTATTCGGTCAAGTCCGTGATAAGCTAATATTCTATTTTCACCGGTTATAGGCACAATATCAGCAGCAATACTGATAGTTACTAAATCAAGATAAGGCTTAATATCCTCAAATGGCAGGTTGAGTTTTTGGCTGAGAGCCTGAATAAGCTTGAAACCCACACCACAACCTGAAAGCTCTTTGAATGGATAATTGCAATCTTGCCTTTTTGGATTCAAAACAGCATAAGCTGCGGGCAATTCATCGCCGGGATGATGATGATCACAAATAATAAAATCAACACCTTTTTCCTTTCCGTAAAGTATTTTCTCAATAGCTTTAATTCCACAATCCAGAGTAATAACTAATTTAAAATTATGCTCTGCTGCAAAATCTATTCCTTTGTATGAAACTCCATAGCCTTCACTATATCGATCAGGAATATAAAAATCAATATGCGTTGTCAATTTTGATAAAAAGGAATAAACAAGGGCTACAGCTGAAGTCCCGTCAACATCATAATCACCATAAACAAGAATTTTTTCGTCATTTTTAAGTGATGTACATATTCTGTCAACAGCTTTTGCCATATCCTTCATAAGATAAGGATCATAAATACTGTTGATATTTGGCCTGAAAAAAGATTTTGCCTGCTCCAATGTAAAAATATTTCTTTGTACCAATAAATTCGCAATAGGCCTGGAAACCCCAAGAACCTCCATCAAGTGTAAAACAGCTGCCTGTTCACCTTGTTCCTTATGTTTCCATGTCTTTTTTAGTAACATCCTTTCAATTTTTCTACAAATTTACACTTTTTTTCTTACAAGAAAGTGTTATACATGTTGATATTGTTGTTACATTGCCAAAACACCTATATGACTATATATGTGATATTTGCACAAGGTAAAGATATATTCAAATTTAATTTTTATACATACATATGATTTACCCGTTATCTTCAAGCTTATTGTGTTTATCTTGCTTATATTTTGTGTATTATAAAAAAAAAAAAAAAATGTTAATATTTTCTTGTTAATAATATGATTGTTTTAATATTATTATTTACTTATTTTAACGATATCAATAAGATTCATACTGTTCTAAATCAATTATAATGAAGTTTTTTGAATTTTTATTTGGTGAACTCAACATTATTACTTAGTTTTGCAGCGTCTAATTAAAAATTATTAAAATTATGAACAAAACTCAATTAATTGATTTAATGGCCACTGAGGCAAAAATCACTAAAGTTGACGCAAGAAAAGCTCTTGATGCTTTTATGTCAGTTACTGGCAAAGCCTTGAAAAAAGGCGACAAAGTTACACTGGTAGGTTATGGTACTTTCTCAGTTGCAAAACGCAACGCTCGCAAAGGTCGTGACCCAAGAACTCAGAAAGTAATCAACATTGCAGCTAAAAAAGTTGTAAAATTTAAAGCTGGAGCTGCTCTTGCAGGACAGGTTAAGTAAAAGTTTTTTCTTAATCAATGAAAAAGGTCGTTTGATGAACGGCCTTTTTTTATTGTTTAGAAATCAAGTTATTAACAATTGACGATATAATTTCCAAAATATCTTTTTTTTCCATCTTTAAACAATTGTTCTAAACACTAAGTATTGAACAGTTTTCATCGATATTATCTTTAAAGAAAATAATACTGTTGAAAAAAAAACTAATTTTATATTAAAAAAAAAACTAATTTTGAAGTCAGATATAATGTATTTAGTCGTATTATTTCTAAAAAAATGATAAATCATGATAAAGCTTTACAAAGTCTTTCTTATTTCATCGTTATTATTGATATCCAATATAGTGATATCTCAAATTACAGTCACCACCGGTACTCCGGTAAATACTCTGGTACAGAATGTATTGGTTGGACAAGGGGTTACTGTTACTAATGTTACTTATACCGGAAGTCCTGATGCAATAGGTCATTTTCAAACGGGCCCTACCCCTTCTAACCTGGGTCTGTCTGAAGGAATCTTTCTTTCAACTGGATTGGCCAATGATACATGGTCACCAGTTGGGAGTCCTGCCATAAATTTTACATCAACATCCCACGGCCTCCCCGGAGATGCTATGCTTGGCAATCTTGTTGGACTTACCACATATGATGCAGCAATATTGGAATTTGACTTTGTCCCCCTTTCAGACACCATAAGATTTCGTTATGTCTTTGGATCCGAAGAATACCATGAATATGTCAATTCCTCGGTAAATGATGTTTTTGCATTTTTTATCAGTGGACCAAACCCCCTGGGCGGAGTATACACCAACCAGAACATTGCATTAATTCCTGGCACTGGCACATATGTTTCTATTGATAATGTCAATAATGGCAATCATTTTACTGACTGTGCTTTTGGTCCATGTAATAATTGTGCCTATTTTGTAGATAATTGCTACGGCACAAGTGTTGTATATGATGCTTTTACAGTGGTTTTAACAGCCTGGGCTTCTGTGATTCCCTGTATGACATACCACCTGAAAATTGGCATTGCAGATGCAGGTGATGGAGTATTTGATTCTGGTGTTTTTCTTGAGGCTGGCAGTTTAAACACAAACGCCATTACTTTAAATTCATATGTTACTGTACCTACAGCCGGACCTGATGCCATTGAAGGATGCAACAACTCAGTTATTGAATTTGCGCTTCCCGGACCTACTCCCAGTGACAGAATTGTTCCATTTACTGTTGGCGGCACCGCCACAAATGGGGTTGATTATCAGGCTATTCCAAACTCAGTCACCATTCCTGCCGGTCAACAGATGACAACTCTCACTATTATTCCTTTTTATGATGGAATTCCTGAAGGTACTGAGACAGTGATACTGGATGTTCAAACATCACCTTGCACAAATGATTTAGTCTCAGTTAATATTCTCGATTATACTGCATTAACAGCAACAGGTACAGGATCTACTTCAATATGCGGTGGTGCAGGGCCTGTTAATATTGGGGTCAATCCATCTAACGGAATGAGTCCCTATTCATATTCATGGAGTCATGGACTGGGAACCAACCAGAATGCTTCTGTTAATCCAGCAACTACAACAACATATACTGTAACAGTTACTGATGTGTGTGGTTTTACTGCCACTGCCAATGTCACAGTTACTGTTTCCAACAATGCAAATATCACCATTACTCCAAATACTCCTTCAATTTGTGCAGGTGGAAATATCGATTTAACAGCAAACGGTGGAAGTACATACAACTGGAGCACTGGACAAACCAGTTCAACCATTAATGTATCGCCTGCTACAACCACTACATATACTGTTACCGGAACAGATGCCTTTGGATGCTCCGGAACTGCTTCTGTAACTGTTACAGTATATTCATCTCTTTCAATGAATATCACACCAGCTAGTCCCCAGATTTGCCAGGGAACATCTACCACACTTACGGCTTCAGGAGCAACAAACTACTCATGGAGTCATGGACCAACAACTGCCGCAGTGACTGTTTCACCTGGAACAACAACAACTTATACAGTTACCGGAACAGATGCTTTTGGTTGTTCGGGATCAGCCACTGCAACCGTAACAGTTGTTCCAAATCCAACTGTTACAATTAGCCCCTCAGCTCCGGCAATATGTCAGGGAGAAACTGTCAGTTTGCAGGGCAATGGTGCAAATACATATAACTGGAGCACAGGACAGACTTCACAATCTATATCTGTCTCTCCTGTAAACACAACAACCTATACTGTTACCGGAACAACTAATGGTTGTACAGGGACAACATCAGTGACCGTGACAGTGAATCCAAATCCAACTGTAACTGCAACTGCCAATCCTATGGAAATTTGTGTGGGAAATTCAACAACAATTTCAGGGTCAGGAGCTTCTACTTACGTATGGAGTAACGGTAGCACTGCTACTTCTTTTACAGAATCCCCTCCATCAACTACAACATACAGTGTTGTTGGAACAGATGCCAACGGATGTACAGGAACTGCACAAGTGCAGGTAATTGTTAACTTAAACCTCACTGTCTCAATTACTCCCAATAATCCGCATATTTGCGAAGGTGATCAAGTGCAACTCACTGCCACTTCAAACGGCAACATGCCTTCCTTCACATGGAACACAGGTCAAACTGGTAATTCAGTTTTAGTAGACCCACCAACAACAACGACTTACTATGTTGATGTTGTAGACAACAGTGGTTGTACAGGTAGTGCTGAGGCAACTGTCATCGTTAGCCCGATTCCTGTTGTTGATTTTTCAGGGCAGCCGCTATCTGGTTGTGCCCCTGTTACTGTCAGCTTTGTAAATCTGGGTGATCAGGGCACACTTGTTTGGGAGTTTGGCGATGGTAATACTTCATCATCAAATAATCCTACTCACCAATATTTAAATAGCGGAAATTATTCTGTTACGTTGACTGTAACAAATTCAGGATGCACAAATTCACTGACAATGACGAACTATGTGAATGTGTATCCAATGCCTTTGGCCGGTTTTATGCCTTCAGCAACTTTAGTATATGAAGATGAAGCAACAATATTTTTCACAGATCAGTCAATGGGTGCAAGTTCATGGTATTGGGATTTTGGAACTGGTTCTTCTGAAGGTTTCTCAAGTGCACAAAACCCTGAATTTACATTTACAAATACTGGAGAATATACTGTTTGGCAATATGTGGAGAACCAATGGGGATGCAGAGATTCAACATTCAAGGTGATAAATGTAAGGCCTGTTGTAACATTTTATATACCCAACGCATTTTCTCCCAATGATGATGGAATTAATGATTACTTCATGCCTTTCGGAAACAATATTGAACCTGATGAATTTGAAATGCTGATTTTTGACAGATGGGGCAAGCAAATCTTCAAATCTGTAAATCTCAATACTCCATGGGATGGTAAATCAGTTGAGAATAACGACAACATTGTTCCTCAGGGCGTGTATATTTATGTCATAAAGGCTAGTTTTAACGGCATATCCAAAGTTTTTGAAGGAACTGTTACTGTAGTGCACTAAGGCAAAAGAGTTGGCATAGTTTTTCTTCAGGTTAACAAAGTGTTTATAATTACAAATTATATTTGTCCCATATTAGACATTATAAAAAAAGAACAGTCAAAACTATGTTTTGAAAATTTTTCTCTAATTTTACATTTTTCTAATTCGAATTTATTTGTATACCCCTACTATGAAAAGACTAACAATTATTCTTGCTTTACTGTTTTGGCATTTAATAACTATAGGACAAGGAGAGTACAATGTTTGGTATTTTGGTGGCTACGCCGGAATGAATTTTAATGGCGGAGCACCAGTAGCTCTTCTCAATAGTGCATTAACAACCACAGAAGGGAGTTCCTCCATTGCTGATGCATCTGGCAACCTATTGTTTTATACAGACGGATTAACTGTTTGGAACAGAAATCATGTTGTGATGACGAATGGAACAGGACTTCACGGCAACCAATCATCAATTCAGGCTGCACTTATTATCCCCTGGCCACTGGACCCTGACAAATATTTTATTTTTACAACCACAAATAATGCACTTAGCAACGGCATGAAGTATTCTGTTGTTGATATGTCTTTAAGTGGTGGATTAGGGTCAGTGACAACCAAAAATGTAGCTTTGATTACTCCATGTGGAGAGAAACTCACAGCCGTACCTCATTCCAATTGTACTGATTTTTGGGTATTAACACATGGATATGGTAATAACAACTTTTATGCTTATCAGGTAACACCTACTGGCGTTAATCATACACCTGTTGTTACCAGTATTGGATCCAACCATAATGGTGGTAGTGCAGGGGCATTTAACTCTGCGCTTGGCATGATAAAAGCTTCTCCTGATGGCACCCGAATTGCCTGTGCCGATCAGTTTCTTGATCATTTTGATGTATTTGATTTCAATAATACAACAGGAGTTCTTTCAAACTTTATCCCACTGGGACCAATATACAGAGCTTTCGGCGTGGAATTTTCTCCAGATAATACAAAGCTTTATGTAAGCGAAAGGCAAGGAAGACAACTATGGCAATTTAATCTGGCTGCAGGCACAGCTGCTCAAATTCAGGCATCAAAAACATTGATTTATTCTCAAAGTTCATATAATTACGGAGCATTACAAAGAGCAAATGACGGAAAGATATATCTTGCACGAAGCGGACAGGGATCTCTTGGGGTTATTAACAATCCTAACGGGCTAGGTGCTGCATGCAATTATGTGGAAACCGGCTTTAATCTGGCAGGCAGAACATCATACGAAGGACTCCCTACTCTTACTATGATGTACAATGCACCAACAATTACAATTCTTGACTCAATAACAAACTTTACTGTTTGTCCCGGGCAATCTGCTTCTCTTTATGTTGATCCTCATATGCCAGGGACATCTTATATTTGGAATACAGGTGCAACAACAAACCCTTTGGTTGTATCACCTACAACTACAACCACATACACAGTAACTGCAAGTTACGGAGGATGTACTGCAACTACCAGCGCAACAGTAACTGTTATGTCAAATATTAATGTGAACATCACACCCCCCTCTGCTTCCATTTGTACAGGTCAAAGTATAACCCTTACAGCCAGTGGCGCAAATAATTATTCATGGAGTCATGGACTGGGAACAAATCCTGTTCAGAATGTTTCTCCCCCAACAACAACAACCTATACAGTTACCGGTACTGACACATGGGGATGCTCAGGAACTGCTTCAGCTACTGTCACCGTAAGCCCTGACTTATCAGTCAATATTACTCCTACAGCACCTGTTATCTGTAATGGTGAAAATATTACACTTACTGCAGGCGGAGGAAATTCATATACCTGGAGTGGAGGACTCGGAGCTGGAAATCCTCAAAATGTATCTCCTTCTTATACTACAACTTATACTGTGACCGGATCTGATGGCTTTGGATGCACTGGAACAGCATCTGTTACTGTTACTGTAAATCCCGACCCAACAATTACAGCCACTGCTAATCCTTCAGGCGTTTGTCTTG
>CAZGIW010000082.1:0-17390 GCA_964526285.1 uncultured Bacteroidales bacterium
AAAGCTTGCTTTCAGTATTTCATAATTTGAAACTGTGTAATGGCTTTTGCAGAATTAAGGAGTTTATTCGTGGAAATATGTGTATTAGTGGCCTATAACGACATTATGTGCTGAGCAGTTACTTTTTTTTTATTACACAAAACACAAAATAACTGCCATAATGACAGCCATAAAGTACATAAATTAAACAAGCACCGCCAATATGACATATGATGATATTATGTGTTTTACTTTGAAAAATTAATTAAATAACTATAGATCAATGATTTATTAAAAATTAAATATAAAATATGAATCTCCAAGGAATAGAATTTGCAAAAGGGAGAAACTGAAATAAAACATTTAAAAAACTAAATTAAATTGGAGGACAAAGTTATGTTACCAGTAATCAGAACAAGATCAATGACGCCGAATTGGATTGAAGAATTTTTCGGCAATGATTTTTTCAACAACGAACCAGTTGTCAATGCTTCAGTACCTTCAGTTAATGTAATTGAAGATAATGACAATTACAGGATTGAGGTAGCAGCACCAGGATTGAAGAAGGATGATTTTAAAATTGAACTTGACAATAAGTTGTTGAAAATTTCATCAGAACGCAAGCAAGAGGATGAGCAGAAAAACGGAGAAAAAATTCTTAGAAGAGAGTTTAGTTATTGTTCATTCAAACGTGTATTTTCACTTCCTGACACTGTTGAATCTGAAAGAATTGATGCAAAGCATGAAAACGGGATACTCACTGTTGTTATTCCCAAAAGGGAGGAAGCAAAGATTCAACCTGTAAAGCAGATTGAAATTCACTGAGACAATTCTGCATCAGGTTTTTAGGGTTAAATTTTTCATATTTTTTTGATGCAGAAAAGCCCGAATCTTTTAAAAAGGTTCGGGCTTTATTACTTTATTAAAACGGATAAACTATTTGCTGATAATGAATTTGTGTGTGCTTAGTAATCCGTTTTCTTCAATTTTGCAAACATAGACCCCTGAAGCAAATTCACTTACGTTAATTTCTGCAACGGCACCGTTATTACTGAATGAGAGAACAATTTTGCCGTTAACATCAATTATACTGATATTACGTTGCGCTACATGATTAAAACCAATTCTGAGATTGTCCTGTGCCGGATTTGGAAAAAGTGAAATTTGGTTATCATCGCTGAAATAGATTGATTGATATTGATTAAGACAGAGGAGCGATTCATACACATTAATTCTACCAGATCCCATTTCACCGGCAAATGTTGGATTTAAAGCATCAATATCATCACAACCCTCTTTTAAACAGAATTTCAATTGTTCATTGGTTGCATGTGGCATATATGATTTCATGAGTCCCAGTGCACCCGCCACAATTGGGCAGGCCATTGATGTGCCATCCTGATTTCCATATGGAGTCGACCAGGCAAGTGTACTGTAAATTCCCACACCCGGAGCCATCACATCAAGCCAGGTACCATATTGAGAAAAACCGGGTTTAACATCATCAGAGTTTGTTGCACCCACTGCAATAACGTTGGTAAAACCTGCAGGGTAGTTTATAGCATTTGTAGTACCGAATCCGCCACTACCATCGCCATTGTTGCCGGCTGCAGCAACAAACAACATTCCTTGATTATACCCTGTATTAATTAATGTTTCCAGTGTTGCAAATCCTGAAGCCTGTTCTCCTCCAAAAGACATACTCACAATGTGGGCTCCGGCTGCAATAGCATAATCAACTCCTTCTTCGGGTGCTTCAATACCAAGGGGGAACCATGAATTGTCAGACACTGCCTTAACAGGAATTAATGATACATTATAGCTCACAGAAGCAATACCGAGACTGTTATTTGTAACTCCTGCGGCAAGACCGGAACAGTGTGTTCCGTGAGTAAATGCCATTTCACCCCATATGGCAGGAGGGGTAAGTGGGGCATTGGGATCATTGTCGTCATCAGCTGCATCCCAGCCACCAACATCATCAATGAATCCGTTTCCGTCGTCATCAATGCCGTTGTCCGCAATTTCACCCGGATTCACCCAGATATTTGCAGCCAGATCTTCGTGGGTAACACGAATTGCATCATCCACAACAGCAATTTTGATATTTGGATCACCTGTGGTCAAGTCCCATGCATCGTATGCCTTTATGTTGGTTAGGTAATACTGACTGGATATTTGTGGATCATCAGGACTTACAAACAAACGTAATATTGGATTTTTTTCAGCATATTCTACAAATTCCATGTTTGCAACTGCTTTCAGCAAATCATCAATTCGTTCAATTGCAGCAAATCTGATTCTGTAAATATTTTGAATATCAATGGTTTGTGTTTTAAAAGGACATACAAGTTCAGTAATTTCAAATTCCATAGCCAATTCAGCAAATTCAGGAAAACGTACAAATGTTTCATAAGGATCCATCTCTGAACTGTAAGAAGGAAGTTGAACATTTGCTTCATTTTTGAACTTGAAGTACATAACTCCATCCCAGAAATCGGGATATACTGTTTGTGCTTGAATTGCAATAGCAATGATAATGGTTGATGTAAGCAGAATTAATTTTTTCACCATGAATTTATTTTAAAGTTAGCTTACAAAAGTAAAAAAATTCCAAATAGTTTTGAAAAAAATGAAGTTTTTATCCTCCTTAAACCTGAATTTTGCCAATAATTCTCTGTTGCAGAAATTACAATCTAAGTTTAGACCAGGTTTTCTACTGGTATTTATACCGTTTTATTTTTTGAGTAGGTGTTTTTTCAAAAGGTTCGGGATGCGGTACAATGAGTTTGATTGCAGAAAAACTCTTAAGCCTTGAATTTATTTGCATTTGTAGTTCTGTAGAAATTTCTTTAATTTTTACATCAACATAATCAGCAACTTCAGATTTCATATCACTGAATTTTTCAGCCAGGGCTTCAATATTAAAATGGATAAGTGCAACCAGTCGACCTTCTTTTTCCATTACCAGAGATTCTTCAACATAATCAAAATTGTTAATCAATGATTCGATTTCTTCAGGGAAGATATTTTCTCCGTTTGCTCCGATTATGACATTTTTTATCCGTCCTTTGATATAAACATAACCGTTTTCATCAATGGTGGCAAGGTCACCGGTTTTAAACCATCCGTCTTGGGTTATGACTTCTGCAGTTGCTTGAGGATTTTTATAGTATCCTTTCATGATATTGGGACCTTTTGCCCATATTTCTCCATATCCTGTTTCAGGGTTGATGTCATGTAGTTTTAATTCAACTCCATACACAGCTGTCCCGGTTGATTGCCAGCGAACCATTTCAGGGGTCATTCCTGCCAAAAATGGAGATGTTTCTGTAAGGCCGTAACCAATCGCATAGGGAAAGCGTGCATCAATTAGAAATTTCTCAACAGTGCCGTCAAGTTTAGCGCCGCCTATTCCAAAGAAATGCAATTGTCCGCCAAAAGTCTTCATTAGTTTTTTTCCTGCAGCCTTGTGAAGTAACTTTCTAAAAAAGGAAATTCGATACAATTTGCGGGTAATAAATTTTGACTGTAAAGCAGGCAATACTTTATTTCTGAATATTTTTTCAATAATAAGGGGAACTGTTAACATGAGGGTTGGTTTCACAATGCCCATGGCATTGACTAAAAGAGTGGGAGTGGGAGGTTTTTTCAAATAATAAACCGATGCCCCTGATATCATAGGCAGCAATAGCCCAAGCGTATTTTCGTATGTATGGGAAAGAGGCAAAACAGACAAAAAACGGTCATCAGGTGTCACTGTTTGGCTTTTACTGCCTGATATAGTATTGAATGCCAGATTTTTATGTGTAAGCATAACACCTTTTGAGTGGCCTGTTGTGCCTGAGGTATATATAATGGCTGCCAGATCTTCTTCAACAACGATATCTTCTTCATCTGTGACTTCAATAGTTTCAACTGAATGTAAAACTGATAAATCATTTATCTTTACAATGAGATTGAATTTGCTTTTATTCAGTTGTTCTGATTTTGGCATTTGAAGTTCTGAAATAAAGAGAGCTTTTGACTCACTGTGTTCCATGATATTGCAAAACTCTTCAGCAGTAAAATCAGGCAATACCGGAACAGCCACAGCTCCCATGCTTACAACAGCAAAATAAGTGATTCCCCAGTTTGGCATATTGCCTGATAATATGGCAACTTTATCGCCCTTGTGAATATTGTGCTGCTTAAGCAAATGAACAATATTATTTATTTCATCTTTTACCTGAGCATATGTGAGCATGTTTTCATCAACAAAGCCAAGAAATGGACGCTGTGCGTGTAACTCAAATGAACGATTGAGATATGCCCGAATGGTAAAGGGAATTTCCATAATTTTTTTTTGCAAAATTAAGAAAAATTACAAATGAAAGATAACAAGGAAAATGTTAAAAAAAAATGCTGTAATATTGTAGTGTATACTTGAAATAAATTATTTATTTGTAAATTTGTGCCCTACTAAAAAAATATGACGTCTCATTCACAGAAAGACCTGGCATCTCTAAAAAAACTGTTTGCACTTCACAATCAGAACATTGTCATTCTGGGGCACACACATCCCGATGGTGATGCAGTGGGTGCAGGGCTTGCTTTGCAGGAATTTCTTCAACAAAAGGGACATAAAGTAAGTTTCATATTACCTGATCCTTATCCAGATTTTTTATCATGGATGCCATTAAGTGATGGCATTTTTATACATACAAAACAACAGGAAAAATGTGAAAAGTTGATAAAACTTTCAGACTTGATTATTTTTGTTGATATGAATTCACCATCGCGCCTTGAATCATTTGAAAAAGCAGTTACAGAACAGATGTTGTCAAAAACAAGCATTCTTCTTGACCATCACATCAATCCTGACAGTGTTTTTACATTCAAATATTGGGATACAGAAGTGTCATCCACATCAGAACTGGTTTATGAACTCATTGGAAAATTGGGAGAATCACACCTTATTAATAAGACAATGGCTGAAAATCTGTATGCAGGAATTATCACAGATACAGGTTCATTTAGTTATTCATGCAATAATCCTGCAACCT
Source organism: uncultured Bacteroidales bacterium (assembly GCA_964526285.1). Classification (GTDB taxonomy): domain Bacteria; phylum Bacteroidota; class Bacteroidia; order Bacteroidales; family DTU049; genus CAYMAZ01. The sequence continues at coordinate 5,025 of CAZGIW010000082.1, forward strand.
ATATCGCTGTTTCCCGGCTGATTGAAATTGGTGTGGATGGAGCCTGGGTTCATCAGCAAATATATAATACATTTACCGAAGACAGGCTCCGGTTGTTGGGACACAGTTTGTCTGAGAAACTGAAAGTTTTAAAAAAATATGGCGGAGCCTATATTGCACTGAATCAATATGATCTTGTGAAGTACAAATATAATGTAGGAGATACTGAGGGACTTGTCAATTACACATTGTCAATAAAGGGTATACATTTTGGAGCATTACTGACACAATACGAACAATATATCAAGATATCTCTGCGTTCGGAAGGAGATATTGATGTCAATTATTTTGCACGCAGATATTTTAACGGCGGGGGTCATAAAAATGCAGCAGGTGCTTATTATTATGGACCACTTGATGAAGCATGCAAGGTGATTGAAAGTATCATTCGTAAACATATCAAATTAGAAAAATGAGAGTATTTATTTCCATAGTCGTTTCGGTTTTATTTTTTGGTTCATGTGTCAATAGAAATCAAACACAGGAATTGCCACCTGTTAATCCTAAAGATTATGATCAAAATTTGCAGGAAGCAAACAGATTGATGGCAAATTCGGAAGATGACCAAATTGATGATTATGTGATGCGCATGGGTTGGAAAATGTCAAAAACAGGAACAGGATTAAGATATTGGATATATGAAGAAGGGGAAGGTAAAAAAGTTGAAAAAATGTCAATTGTGAGGTTTAATTTCAAAACAGAACTGATTAACGGTTTTGTTTGTTATGATTCAAAAGAAGACGGATATCAGGAAATTCAGCTGGGAAAATCCACAGCACCCGGAGGACTGGAAGAAGGATTGGCTATGATGAAGGAAGGTGACAGAGCAAAATTTATATTACCATCACATCTTGCTTATGGTTTATTGGGAGATCAGGATAAAATTCCAACCAAAGCAATTTTGATTTATGATATTGAAGTTTTACAAGTGAGATAATAAATTTTTTAAACAAATACAATTATGAAAAAATTGAGAAACCAAGGGCAACTGATAATTGCTGTATTAACAATAATGATGTTTTCATGCCAGAGTGGTCCTTATCCCGGATATGATAAAACAGACAATGGTTTGTTTTATAAAATTTCACGAGGTGATTCAGACAAGCCCATGCCACAGGAAGGAGATGTTCTCACTTTGGACATGAGCTATTATTTGCATGAAAAAGATAGTTTATTGTTTACTTCATTTGGGAGCAACAATCCAATTATGCTTCCTGTGAGCAAGTCGTTTTTCAAAGGAGATTTGAATGAAGGATTGTTTATGATTACTGAAGGAGACAGTGCCAGTTTTATTGTAAAAGCAGATTCGTTTTTAATATATTATTTCAATATAATTGAATTACCAGATTTTGTTAATGAAGAAAGCATGCTGCGTTTTGAAATCAAAGTTTTGAATCATAAAACTGCATCTGAATATATGGAAGAGATGAAACTGAGAAACCAGCAAATGGAAGAAATGTATGGAGAATTAAAAAAACAGGAAATTATTGACAGGGAAAAATGGCTTGCAGATAACAATATAAAAGTAAAACCAACTGCTTCAGGTTTATATTTCATTGAAGAAAGAGCAGGCAACGGTGCCAAGGTTGAGCATGGAGATTTGGTTATGGCTCATTATACTGGTTATTTGCTCGACGGACAGGTATTTGATTCATCAGTTGGTGCTCCTGAGCCTTTTTCTTTTGTTGCAGGAAGAGGTGAGGTGATTCCAGGCTGGGATGAAGCTGTATTGTTGATGAAAGTGGGAGGGAAGGCCAGGATTATTTTACCCTCTGAGCTTGCTTACGGTGAATCACATCCCGACATACCAATACCTCCTTTTGCAACTTTGATTTTTGACATTGAAGTGATTGATGTTGAAAAAAGCAAAGGAAAATAATAACTTTGGAATTATTTTTGATAATTGCCATGGTCTAAAAAAAACGCCCTATGAAAGTAAAACCAATATTGTTAGTTTTAATTGCACTGTTAATATCTGTAAATATTTCAGCACAGGAAGTTGATCAACGTATTGAACGTCAGCTTAATGATATGCAAATGCAATTTACAACAACGACTTCAGGAAATTTCAAATTATTGTTTGACATGGAAAATGGTCGTTCTCAAATAGTTTTTATCAATTCCAAGACAAAAATGCATGAAGACGCTGAAGTGAGAGAAATCTCATCACCTGCTGCTTTCATATCAACTGCAGATCAGCTCAGTCATGAAAAACTTTGGAAATTGCTTGCTGCCAATTTTGAATCTGTATTGGGTGCATGGCAACTGGAACCGGCAACTGATGGATGGGGATTGCATTTTACAGTCAAAGTCCCCGCCATGATGCCCGAAAAACGTCTAATTATGTATATGGTTCATGTTGCTAAAGTTGCTGATGCAATGGAAAAGGAATTTTCAGCTGTTGATACATTTTAAAAAATTATAGTAAGTCAGATTGTTATATTATGTCTTTATGGTTTTTTATTCCCAATGTATTTGTCAAACGCATGATGTTAATCCAAATAAAGAAATAGAATAATAAAAAAAATAAAAAAAACTATTTGTATTTAAGGAAATATTTGTAAATTTGCAGCCGATTTGAAAAGAAAAAACAGTTTTTGATATGAAAAAAGACATACATCCTAAAAATTACAGATTTGTTGTATTTAAAGATACCTCAAACGATTATGCATTTCTTACACGCTCTGCTGCTTCAACCAAAGATACCATCGTTTGGGAAGACGGAAAAGAATATCCTTTGATTAAGCTGGAGATTTCTCACACATCTCATCCGTTTTTCACCGGAAAAATGAAACTTGTTGATACCGCTGGTCGTGTTGATAAGTTTAAAAACAGATACGATAAATTTAAAAAGTAATTTTTTTCAAAATATTTTTATATTTCAAAATGCACATTTATTTCAAATGTGCATTTTTTTTTCCAAAACTCTGAAGCTATATGAAACAATTTCTCAAAAACACCATTAACCTGAGATTTTTTGAGTTTTTTATAATTTTTGTAATTATAGTTAACTCAACTTTAATCGGGGTCGAAACCTATGTGGTTAAACCATGGATGCACACTGTTCAAACCATCTGCCTCATAATTTTTATTATTGAAATTTTAATGAGAATATTTGCAAGTGATGGTTTCAGGCAGTTTTTCAGTGATTCGTGGAATGTGTTTGATTTGTCAATTGTTCTTGTGAGCCTGATTCCTGAATCAGTTTTTGCTGATTCTTCCATGATTACAGCAATTCGTGTGTTGAGAGTATTTCGTGTTGTACGTCTTTTTAGAACCAGTGGTGAAATTAAATTGATTGTTTCGGTATTATCACGTTCTTTTTCTGCTCTATCATATAATGCTGTGTTCTTTTTCATTTTTATGTATCTGTTTTCTATCATTGGTGTGGTGCTATTCAAACTGCCTGACCCCAATACAGCGACACCCCAACAACTGAGTAAATATGAAATACTATATGAAAAAGCTCCCAATGCTCCTGTTAATTCTCCTGATCCCTATGGAACTCTTCATGAAACAATGTTTACACTGTTCAGGGTACTTACAGGTGAAGACTGGACTGATATCAGATATAATCTTATTGTTGCTTCAGATCTTGGTTTAATCAAAGTTTCAGGCACTGTAATAACTGCATTTCATATCATATGGTTTATTCTGTCTGCATTTTTACTTTTGAATTTGCTGGTGGGTGCAATATTAAACAATTACCAGGTCATCATGAGCGAGGCCAGAGAGAAAAAAGAAAAGAATGATGAAGTAAAAAAATCATAATTGCTCACTTTATTATAATTTTCGTAATTTTTTAGCCAATTTATCACGATGTGACTAATTCTCGAATTTACACGAATATGTTGCGCTAAGCAATACAAAAAAACATAATTTGTTTTAAAACTATTTTTTTTCTGAAGTAAAAATATTCTTCCAACATCTTGTTTTTTTTTATAGGTTTGCAAAAAAAATCAAATTGTACAGACATTTATTTATTTTTTTGATAATCATAGTGATAGCGAGCTGTTTTTCACTTGGACAAACTGAATTATTTGAAAAACGAATTTTTGAGAATGAGAATTTTAACTTACCCTACAGATTATGTATTCCTGAAAATATGGATTCATGCATGCAATATCCACTTGTTCTTTATTTGCACGGAGCAGGTGAACGGGGAAATGATAATGAAATTACTCTAAAACACGGTGTTTTGAATTTTGTAAGTGAAGAAAACCGGCAATCATATCCATGTTTTATTGTAGTTCCCCAGTGTCCTCCCAAATTTCGATGGGTTGAAGTTGATTGGGATTTACCTTCACATACTATTCCCCATGAGATTTCTGTCCCGCTATATCAAACAATGCTGCTACTGGATACATTAATTGAGTATTTCCCCATTGATACAAATAGAATATTCGTTACAGGGCTTTCAATGGGGGGATTTGGCACCTGGGATCTCATCAGCAGATATCCTGATTTTTTTGCAGCAGCTGTTCCTGTATGTGGTGGTGCTGACACTTCCTTTGCACAAAAGTTGACTCATATTCCCATATGGACATTTCATGGGGAGCAGGATAAAATTGTACTCCCTTCCCGTTCAATTGATATGGTGAATTTAATCAATAATAAAGGTGGTAGTGCCAGATTAACTTTATATCCTTCAACAGGCCACAATGCATGGGTGAAAGCATATGAAAATCCCAAAATGATGATGTGGTTGTTTTCTCAAACCAGACAAAAGGTGTTTTATGAATAATGAACAAAATAGTACAGAGCAAAAACAGAAATTTCCATGGGGATTGCTCAAGTTTTCATTACTGCTGATTTCGGTAATGTCATTAATGTTGTGGTATTCATGCAGAGATAATGAAGTGAAAATTTTTGGTATTGAGATTAAAAACAATTCACTTTTTTCATTTTTTGCCCCTGAATCGGAGCTGATTTCTTTTTTTGGAATACGTTATCAATGGAATTCCAAAACTGAGGTTGATACAACAAAGCAAAGAATTCTTGTAGCTGGTGACTCTATGTCAGGTTTTCTCAGATTCCGCCTGAATGATTATTGTGAAAAAAATGGACACACAATGCATTCGGTTGTTTGGAACAGTGGAAATACTGTGTGGTATGCCGACACCGACACACTTGACCATTTTATAAGAAAATTCAATCCTACCTATGTGATGATTGTTCTTGGAGCCAATGAACTGACTTTACCCAAACCTGAAATCAGACAAAAACATGTACAGGAAATTGTGGATAAAATCGGGAGTATTCCCTATATTTGGGTTGGACCACTTGGGTGGATAAAAGATACCGGTATTAATGATGTTATATTGAGAGTTGTTGGTCGCAAACGCTTTTTTTATTCAGCTGATTTTCAATATGATAAATTACCCGACGGAGCACATCCCACACGTAAATCAGCCTATGAATGGATGGATTTGATTGCTGAATTTATGATGACAAAAGCGAAGCATCCAATATTAATGGAAAAACCAGATCAAACAGCTTCTTCATTTCCTCCAACTTCTATGCTGGCTCCATTATATTCAGGAAATAATAACGAAGATCAAAACCTTGAAGATTTTCCTGAAGAAATGTTGCAGGAATCAAACCAAGAATAGTGAGCTATGGAAAATTACTGGAAATTTGGATTATGGGATTTGTTTAGCTATGATGCTTTGCGTCCTCTGTTATTCAACAGCACTCAGTTTATGCTTCTGTTTGCTGTGTTTATTTCTGTATATGCCCTTCTTTACCGCACATATTGGGTAAGAGCCATTTATATCATCCTGTTCAGTTTGTTTTTTTACTACAAGTCAAGCGGGATGTATGTTATCATGCTGGGCGGAAGCATATTTTTCAATTTCTCAGTGGGGCATTATCTGCATATCATGTCCAATCAAATCAAACGAAAAGCACTTGTGTTTTTTGCTGTTGCAGTAAATCTAGGTATTCTTGGGTATTATAAATACACCAATTTCTTTCTTGAAAACTACAGCTATCTGTCAGGAAAGTCTTTTGAAGCACTGGATATTTTTCTGCCCATTGGGATTTCCTTTTTCACATTTCAGGCATTAAGCTATGTCATTGATATTTTTCGAAGAGAATTTAATCCAGAGTATAATATTCTGGACTTTGCCTTTTATATATCTTTCTTCCCACAACTGGTGGCAGGTCCCATTGTTCGTGCAGCCCATTTTTTACCTCAGTTGAAGAAAAAAATCACAATCAGCAACAGAGATATCAGTGCTGGAATGTTTCTTATTATGCAGGGTTTGGTTAAAAAAGCAATTATTGCTGATTACATCTCTCAGTATAATGATATGGTTTTTGCTATGCCAAATTCATACAGCGGATTTGAAAATCTTTTGGCTGTGTATGGATATACACTTCAAATTTACTGTGATTTTTCGGGCTATTCTGATATTGCAATTGGTATTGGCAGAATGATGGGTTTTGACCTGGGTATCAATTTTTTAAAGCCATATCAGGCTGTAAATATTACGGATTTTTGGAGAAGATGGCATATATCACTTTCATCGTGGCTGAGGGATTATCTATATATCCCACTTGGAGGCAACCGCAAGGGGAAGGTACGTACAAATGTAAACTTGTTTATTACCATGTTACTTGGTGGGCTTTGGCATGGAGCTTCATGGAAATTTGTTGTTTGGGGTGGAATGCATGGGCTGGGACTTGCGTTACATAAATTGTATTCAAAGTTTTTTAAACCAGTCATTCCATCAACAATTGCCGGAAAGATTTTATCCTGGCTTTTTACTTTTCATTTTGTCATTTTTCTCTGGATATTCTTCAGGGCATCATCATTTCAGGATGCCATTGATATTATATACAACATAGGAACCAACATGGATTTTGCCTATCTTGTTCCATTCTGGCAAACAAGAAAAGTATTTGTAATCATGCTTGTGGCTGGTTTTGCCATACACACAATTCCTGTTAAAACATTTGATAACCTCACCGAACGTTTTGTCAAATTACCCTTTATTATCAAAGCAATTGCATTTGTAGTGCTGATTCAACTTATTATTCAGTTCAAAACAGAGGGTGTTCAGCCTTTTATTTATTTTCAGTTTTAGTATGGGTTTTCTGTTTTAATTATCTTTGGAATTGTATTGTTGTTGAATGGCTTTATTAGTTGAAGAACCGTGGTGATTTTGATTTGATTTGATCGTTTCTTTTAAATTTTAAATGCAAAAACACTTCATGAGAACCTGAAGAATACTTTTTTAAAATATTTGTATTGCTGTCATATGAATAACCAACCCGAACAAAAGGAGAAACATAGACACCACCCATTAAAACAAATGATTCTCTTATTCTCATTCCCAAGCCAACCCACATAATGTTATCCACTTCTCCAATACATGATAATTCAAATCCATGAATATTTTGGATATTATAATATGATACTATCCCTTTCAGATACACGTCATCCACAATTTTTTGATTATATTGAGTATAAGCATGTAAATGTCTGGGATGCTTAATATTTTCTGAATTTTTGAAAGAGTTTACAATATGTGTGGCAGAAACACCAGCTGTAAAGTTTTCTCTGTTATATTCAATTCCAAAATCAAAATCAGGAGTAACAGAATTTTCAAGATTTAATGTACTATAGTCACTTTGGTCTTCAAGAATTAATCTGCCCAGGTCGAATCTTTTTATAAAACAACCTCCTGAAAGACCAAATGACAAAATATTCTTTTCATTGATCCAAACATGATATGAATATGCAGCCTTAAGAAATTGGTTTTGTTCAAGTCCGAGATTGTCCTGAACTGCCACTATACCAATACCTGTTTTAAATTTTGGAATAAAGGTATGTCCGGTAAAAATATATGTATTGGGAGCATCAGGAAATCCATTCCATTGATTTCGGGATATTATTCCAATTTGGTTGAAGTTTGAAGTCCCTGTTGAAGCAGGATTATAGATAAATCTTTGCAAACCTTGCTGACTAATGACAGGATCATTTTGAGACACCAATGACATTGAACACATAATAATCAGAATAGACAATATCTTCTGAAAAATTCTAATATTTAATTTTGTTTCCATGATTATCTGAATTAAATGAATTATTTATTTATTATGAACACTGATAAAACAATCAGAATAGCCAATTTTTTTCAATTGCTCTCTTAATTCAACTGCTTCATTCATGTAATTGAACACACCAGCAAAATATCTGTACCAGCCATCGTCATGTTTTTCTTCAACAATTGATAAACCAGGAATAAGAGTCAGAGCATTTTTAAATTGCTGATCGTTATTGATTGGTTTTCTGCTTGCTGCGATTTGCACTTTATAGCTGATTCGGGTGTCTGAACCGGATGTGTTTCTGGCAATATATGAATTGTTTACAGAAGCTGTTTCAGATGACGAGTAAACAATATTTCCTGTATTATTTTTTGGTAAGTTATGACTTACACTTTCAATTATCAGATTGATATCATGATCAGAAATGTTGAGCACTTTAAATGATGTTCTCCTGTTAATCTGATGTTCTTCTTCTGTCTGCGCATTTATAATAATCGGAGTTGTTTTTCCATATCCTTTTGCTACCAAACGTTTTTTGTTTATTCCTTTTGATGTGAGGTAGTTAACAACTGATTGTGCTCTTTTTTGGGAAAGATTTAAATTGTATGTATCTGAACCTCTTTCATCTGTATGTGCTGATATTTCAACAGTCAGGTTAGGATTCTCTTTCAGTAATTTTGCAATTTTGTCAAGTTCAGAAAATGAAGATTGTAATAAATCAGCCTTATCAAACTCGTAATATATGTTATATATTATGATTTCTTCATCAGTTGGAATTACAACAGCCTCAAAGTCCAGATTATATCCAGTGGATGATGAAAATGTTCTTGGTCTGTTCATTTTTGGTATGTCCAGTACTTTTGTCCTTGTCCAGTATCCTTTTCCAGCAAGCATTAATGTATATGAATTGTTATCATTCAGATCAGAAAATCTGTATAAACCAGTTTCATCAGTTAATGTATGATCAAAGTAACCATCTTGCCCAACAATAATCATTGGTTGTCCCTGTATTGGAGTTTGATTTTCTGCTTCTGTGACCAATCCCTCAATCATTAAACCTGTGTGACCTGGAATTAGAGCAAATTCTGTAACGTATTCTCTGTCAGGAAGTAGTTTGAAAATATTATCAAAATCTTCTTCTTTTAAATGTATGGTTTTGAAGTTTTGAGAATATCCATCTTTGTAAACATCAAATATGTAGGTTTGCCCTGGAAGAACTTGTATGTCGAATGTTCCTTCACTATTTGAAAACAGTGTGTCAGATTGGCCGTTTTGAACACTAACAACAACATAAGCATCTTTTATTGGTTCTCCTGTGTAATAGTTTTTTACACTTCCTGTAAGATTTAGTCTAAAAGGAATACCTGAATAAAAATAAATATCATCGCTTCCCATTCCACCCGGTCTGTTTGAACAAAAGAATCCACCTTTGAATTCGCTGGCATAAATCATGGAAAAATCATCTGCTCCTGAATTTAAGGGTAATCCAAAATTGTTGGCTTTCTCAAAACTTCCGTTTTTATCTAAATAGGCGTAAAATAGATCAAGCCCACCATACCCCTGATGTCCTGATGATGAAAAAATTAGAAGTGAATCAGCATAGAGTGTAGGAAGCATTTCGTCACATCCTGAGTTTATGTTTGCCCCCAAATTTTCAGGAGTACTCCATAAACCGCTTGTTTGTTTCCGAGACATCCAAATATCAGTTCCACCATATCCTCCGGGCATATCAGATACAAAATAAAGAGTATTTCCATCTGTTGATAGGCATGGATGTCCAATATTATATGAATCATTGCAAAGATTAATTTTTTGTGAATTACTATTACTAAAATTATCAGAAAATTCAATTGAAACAATATTGCAATCACCATTTTTTCCGTTGCATTGCATTACAAATGCTATGTTATTTTCAAAATCAACAGCCAGTGTACCGTCATTATACTTGTTGTTATTAAAAGGGGTGGGTAATGCAGTAGGGGTTGTCCAGGAATGATGTGTCGAATTGTCAACCGTGGGATACTTTGATTTTGATTTGGTTTCTCCCTTTAATTCAATAGTTTTTGTAAATGTGGTTGTATATATATTTGATAAACCTTGCAATGTGCGTTGATCTGTCTTTGTTGAAAATGCATTTTTTTTCATTGATGAAAAAAACAAAATTCCATTTTTGTATAAAACTCCAAATTCACTGTATTCGCTATTGAATTGTCTCATGTTTGAAATGACCATATTGGGAATCAAATTTTCTCGATTATTTGCTTTTTTTGCCATTTCAATGCGTTTATATGCATCTGAATTGACATCAAAATCATATTGAAAATTTTTACATGTTGGTGTAACTGGATTGACTGATTTTGCATCAATAGCCAGCTGAAAAGCTTTCATGGCATTTGAATAATCACAGAGCCCTAGAAATGACATTCCAATTTTGTAATATGTTTCTTTTGTATTTAAATCTGTTTCAAGACACATTAAGAAATATTCCTTTGCCTGTTCATAATCATTAACATTCATAAAACACGATCCCAGTCCCAGAAATAAATCCCTTTTTTGATAATAATTCAACTTATCAATGTTCTTTAATTCTTTTTCATACAGATCAATTGCCTTTGAAAACTCATAAGCACTTTCATAACTTTTTGCTCTGTTAATATTTTTTTGCCCATAGGAACTTTGACTTGGCAGAATATTCAATAAAATACAAGCAATAATGAATAATTTGAATATCCTTAGATGATTCTGATTGAATAGATCATCTTTTATCTGTTTTTCTAATTTGTTATTTTTCATATAGTTAATATTTTATGTTTATCTAAATAATAAAAGTGAACCTTTGATTACATTACTTACTGAATTATCAGCGCCTATCAGTTCGATTAAATAGAAGTATGTTCCAGATGGAGCATCTTGACCATTGTATGTGCCATCCCATCCATCAATGCCCCTGTAAAGTTCATTTCCCCATCGATTTAGAATAACAAGATTGATTCCACTCATAAACACATCATTGACCCCATCGTTATTAGGACTAAAACCATTGGGTATTGTCTGGACTCTTGCAACCCATGAATCATCTGCTGAACATCCCTTTTCTGATTCTACAAAAACATGAACCAAATCTCCTTCTTTCAATATGTTTGTTACAAATGTGTTATCACTTCCGGTTTGAAATAAGTCTTCATTGATATAAAAACTGTAAAATGAATATATGTCCGGTAGTATTTCAAAAGTAACCCATTGTCCCAAAACGATTTCTGAGTTAATCAAATCCGTAATAATACTAAACTCAGGCAATGCATTGACGTTGACTGCAATTGATTCTGACGTTTGGCAATTTTCAAGTGTTGCTGTTACTGAATAATTTGTACTATACACAGGCGATACAATAATTTCATTTGTCAATTCGCTTGTATTCCAGATAATTAAACCATCAGATTGAGCAGATAGAATTGTTGTTTCTCCTGAACAAATTTCTGTATCGCTTGATACATTTAAATAGGGTACTGGTTTTACTTCAACCACAACAGTGTCTGAATCTGTACATCCAAGATTATCAACAATCAGATAATATTCTGTAGTCATATCTGGTTCAACATAAATATCTGTTGTTGTTTCTCCTGTGCACCATAAAAAATTTCCCAAACCACTTCCACTTAAAACAATACCATTTCCAAAACAAACTGAAGTATCAATACCTGCATTTGCAACAGGGGTTTCTGTAACATGAATATACACAGAATCAATTGCAATATTTCCAATATTATCTGTTACTTTAACCCAAAATTGTGTACTTGTATTGGGAAATGCTATGGGATTGGAAATATTGTTATTGTTAAGTAATGATGAAGGCTCCCATTCATATGAATAAGGTGGATTATTACCCAAATAAACATCACAAAACAACTGCACACTATCTCCTGAACAAATTACAGTATCATTTCCAGCAACAATATACACACCCGGAGGATAGACAATAATACTTACTGTATCTGAATTACTACAGCCATAGCTATTCTCGCAGGTTAATGTGTAAGTTGTATTTATAATAGGACTTGCCCAGCTTGAACAATCATAAGGAGTTGATAAGCCTGCAGATGGAGACCATTGACAATTAAAAAGCGGGTTTCCTGTTGATGAACACTGGAGAAAAACACTGTCTCCCTCAATTATGTATTGTGTTGTTCCTGCCGAGAAAACAGGCTGAGGCAAGACTGTGACTTCTATGCTGTCAATTTTGCTACAAATCATGCTTGAAACTGTTACATAATA
>CAZGIW010000083.1:0-17280 GCA_964526285.1 uncultured Bacteroidales bacterium
ACAGCATTGTTATAGAAAATTCAGTTGTTAATCATATATACACAACAGATGCATCAGGTGGTTTGTTTTTACAATCACAGTTGTATGACCAAAATACCATTATGAATTTTGGCAACGAAGGAAATGTTGGTATTGGAACTGATAATCCTGGAAAAAAACTTCACATAAAGCACATAATTCCTCAACAAAGTGATGTAAAGGTTCTTGCTTCATACGATTACATGATGGCTGATACATTTCAATTGGCAATGACAATTGCCGAAATGGACAGTATTGTCATTCGTGATTTTTTCCCGGGATCATTGAGACTTGAAACTTCAATAATAGGTGGCAGCACTTCAATGTGGGATATTGAGCCCATAGCATCAAAGTCTCAGTCATCAATTAACAAGTTGAATTTTACAGACCCACAGCATGGCAGAACCATCATGACACTGAGCAGTGACGGAAAGTATGGCAATGTGGGCATTGGCACCATGAGTCCGCTTCAAAAGCTTCATGTTCACAATGGCAACATATACATCACCGGACAAAACAGCAGCATGTTGTTTGGCAATGGACAAAACCCACAGGTTGGATGGGGAAATTATGGAATTGAGTATTTGCCAGAAAACACAATACAGAATAATGCAGGAGGTTTGAACTTTTGGAGACCCTTTGGTAGCACCGGAGGATATCAGAACTTTATTTTTCACCTTGCCGACAATGGCAATGTTGGTATTGGCACGGGGAATCCAGAATATAAACTGGAAGTGAACAAAGGCTGCATAGGCATTTTGCCTGACACATTGAAGCCATGGACAGATCGAAATTGGAGGGTTGTTGTTGAATCACTCGCAGGTACAGCGTGGAGGATGACACAACCAGGCGCGAATGGACGCTATTTGGCAATGGGACAAACCACAACAGGTTGGTACTGGATTCTTGCAGATGGCAAGGAAGCAGATTCTGAGGTAAGATATCCCATGATGCTCAATATTGAAAGTGATGGACAGCCAAAGCTTGTGGTGTCAAAATTCACCTGGAGTGATTATGTATTTGATGATGATTATGCTTTACTTTCTCTTGAGGAAAGAAAAGAGTTTGTATCAGCAAACAAACACTTGCCTGGCATTGACAATGAGCAAACAATTTTCACAGAGGGCTTGGATATCCCAAGCGTTATGGAAGGCATGACAAAAAATCTGGAGGAACACGAACTTTACATTTATATGCTTTATGAGATGATTCTTGATTTGAAGAAAGAAAATGAGGAATTAAGAAAACAGATTATAAACATAACAAAGCAATAAAATGAAAACAAAGCACATAATTCTCCTGATATTAACGATTGTATTTTATAATAGCTATTTGTATGCTCAAAATATTACACCACACAATGCATACACAATGGCAGTTGATTTTTTTGAGTTTAAGACCAATGATACAATTCCTGTTGCAAATAAATCATATAATATAACACCAGTTGCTGAAAACGATACTGTTTTTTTGTATGTTGTAGAAATTGAGGGTGTTGGGTGGACACTTATTTCTTCTCACATGTTGGCCGGCCCATTTTTTGCGTATTCTACTGATAGTGAGATAGATTTGAATAACAGCCCTCCCTCTTTTGATATGTGGATAGAATTATATAAAAGTACTGTTAGATATTGCATGGATAATCCAACGGACTCATCGTTCTATCAGAAAGATCTTATATTAAAACTAACTGAAAAACAGACTTCTTTAGGTAGTTTTTATTTGATACAAACAAGATGGATGCAAAAGAATCCATATAACAAATTTGTTGATGATGATAATGATGTTTGTAGTGATTACCAAATATATTATAATAATAAATGTCCTGCTGGCTGTGTTGCCATTACAATGGCTCAAATAATGCGGTATTGGGTTCATCCTTTCAAAACTTATGATTGGTGCAATATGCCAGATGGAATATTCACTTTTTCACCATTATATGAACAGGATGCTGTTGCAACTTTAATAAAAGATATTGGAAATGCTGTTAACATGAGTTATTGTATTTTAAACACCTGCAATTCATTTGCGTTGCCAACAAACGCAAAGGGAGCTTTTAAAAATAATTTTGACTATAGTAATGACTTAGAATTAAAAGAATTTACAATTTTTACAAATCCGGATAATTGGGCAGAAATGTTAAGAAACGAACTTGATAATTTAAGACCTGTTTTTTATGCAGGATGTAAGTCTTTAATTTCGACCAGGTGGCATTCATTTGTTTGCGACGGATATGATTATGATAATCCCAGTTGGTTTCATTTTAACTGGGGATGGGGTGGAAAGAATGATGGTCATTTTTATCTATATTATAGTCACTTATATTCTTTTCACCAGCAAGTAATAATAAAAATTCAACCTGCGTCAAACCGCACTTGCGATGATACTCATGTTATATATGAAAATTATCGCTATTTCCCTTATTCGATTTCGCAACAAGTATATTGGAATCCTTTTTTCGGAACAATATTGACTGGCAAATATCCTGATAATGTTGCAATTAAAGCTAATGAAACTGCAATATATTCAGCTTATAATCAGATCGTATTAGAAGATTTCACAGTTGAAGCAGGCGCAAATTTTACAGCTCAGATAATTACTTGTCCGCTTGATTGTGTATTTGATATAATGTATAATAATAAGTCATTGATCTTTTCTGATAATCAGGATGAAGAAAGTGAGATTAATGAAAATACAATTTTATTTATTGATAACCAAAATGAACAATGGATAAAAATCTATCCAAACCCATTTACAGATTTTTTGAAAATTGAAACATCCGAAGAAATTATAGAAACGATTGACATATTTGATATTACCGGAAGAAAAATACTTTCATTTAGCCCTATAGGCTTATTAGATTTAAGCTCTTTAAACATTGGTATTTATATCATAATAATAAAAACAAAAAACAATAACTTTGTATTCAACAAAACAATTATAAAGCAATGAAAGTTCAGAGATCACTATTATTATTACTTCTTTTAATAATTATAAATAATTGTTTGATTTCACAAGAAGTACAAAAAAATTCGATAGGAATATTTTACTCATCAAGGTTTGATAAGTTTTCTGATAAAACAATTGTAGGAAAAACATTTAACTTATCTCCAAATTTTTATGAAATATCATATAAACTCCAACCACAATACAACAATGGAATTGGTTTACAATATATAAAAACTGGTATAATTAACAAACATTTTCAAATTTCATTTTCCAGTTATGATTTTACTGCAAACTATGAGTACAGCATTCCCATTCATCCTTCTGATTCGAATGTAATTACTGGTACCAAATTTTATATGAGAAAAGCTGAAATTAGTTTTGGGATCTCAAAATCTGTTTTGCTTAATGATTTTTTTTGTTTATTACCAGGGCTTAGTATAGATTTTCCAGCCTTAAATTTGTACAGATATAATACCTATTTTTATAGCAACGGCAAAGGCGGAGGGGCATATGATTCTGATTTTCTGGATTTAGAAAGTAAAATGTTTAAGTCTCCTTTTTTGAATTTTTACTTGCAAATTGGTTTTTTTCAGAATAAAATTTTATCTTTTTATTTGTCCCCTTTTGTAAAAATCAGTACCTCAATTGTAACGCAATACTACAATCGTCATTCTTCTGATTTTTCTTATGGTATAACATTTTCCATTAATTATAATTTTCGTAAAAAAGATAAATAATGAATTCAAACACAAATAATATGACAGAAAAAAACTCTTCATGGTTTATAACTTTCACATTGCTGATAACGATAACCGTTGTTCTTTTCAATTTTTGTGTACGCATAAATCTGGGTTACTATAAATTAAGTGATTTTTTTATTGAGCAGAGCTATTTGTTGCTTGATTCAACAATACAATATAACAAGCTTGATTTTATTATTTTGCATAACACAAGAAATGATTTAATTGCTAATAATACAAAAGGAGGAGGACCAACAGAGTTAATATTGTTAGACTATTACAAAAATATAAATATCATTACGATGGTTGATTATAATGAATATAATTCATTAGATGTTATTAACGAATTGTTCACAATAAAATATTGTAATTGTACAACAGTTTTATTGGATTATTTATATCAAATGAATTATGATTATGAGTGTTCTTTTGAGAGTAATTACAATATTCTTGAATACTCAAACATAAATGAATTTTTGTTATCTGAAAACAACAAGCGTGCTAATCCTTTTATCCTTCAAATAAACACACCGCCAGATTCAGCAACATTATTTCAGTTCAAAATTGATATTGAGTTGCTTGATGGCAGAAATTTTGAACTAATATCATCACCAATATATATTAAACCTTAAAATATTTCTTCTACATTTATTATAACATTATGCAAACACCCAACCAGCAAAAGGTATTGAAGGTTGTGAAGATGTAGGTTTGCGACATGATTGACGCTTCGACAGCCCATTAGTTTTGCAAAATGATTTTTTTTGATTAATTTTTGCAAAAACACTTCTCAATCCGCATCTTTCACACATCTCACCCCAAAACCGGCTTGTTGATCATAATCAAACTTGTAAATTCCGGGAAAACCACAGTCAAGTCCATAAACCCAATAATATCCCAAATCATAGTCAGTGGATGACCACCAGTAGGCATTGGTGCCTTTCAGCTCAAAAGTGGTTCCTTCCAGAAAATAACCGTTGGGCAATGCATTGAAACAGATAGTTTGGGTTGGTTCTTTCATTGTACATTTCCAAAGTCCACCTTCTCTTTTTTTCATATTGCAACCTGCCTTGTCTTTCCCTCCCAGATGTTCAATTAAACTGTACCAGTCATCATTTGAAGGCAATCGCCAGCCGGCCGGACAAACTTCTGATGCCGTCTTCCAGTCATATAATTTTCCGTAAATAGCACAGTTTTCTGCTTCGTTGTTGTAACACCAGCTCCCTTTTTCTGTGACAAAATTCATGTTTTCTGTCATCCACCAATGTTCACCGAAAAGCATAATTTCATATTTTTGACCATCCCTTTCATCGGTTAAAAAATCTGTTTTCTGGGCATTAGTTGCCAAAAAACCAACAATAAGCACTATAAAAAACAATAAAAATCTTTTCATATGTATGCAGTTTTTATGAATCAAAAGTATAAAAAAAATCACTACTGTACGATTAAACAAAAAACATTTTTTTCGCCACGGAATCACAGAAACACTAAATCCCACTAATTAAAAATATAATTCTGTGTAATTCTGTGTTTTTGTGTTTTTGTGGCAAAAAGAAAAACAGACCCTCCTTGAAAATGAAAATCATAATTATGCGGATTATCAAGATAAACCTGAACAATTATTATTTTTTGTTAGATAGTATTGAAAAAAAATCAATCAAAACATGATTTCCTGATAAATCTAAGAACTTGTAACTGCTCAATACAATGTTTATAAGCCACTAATTCACGAATTTTCACGAATATGCCCGTCAATTCTGCAAAAGCCATGACACAATTTCAAATTATGAAAGACTGAAAGCAAGCTTTTTTTTTATAATTTGAAACTGTGTAAAAGCAAATATGAATGCTCATATTTGCTTTGCCAAACATGGCTTTTGCAAAAAAAATATTTTACAATCACTAATAAAACTCAATATTTGTGTTTGTACAAATTCTTAACAATACAAAAGGCTATGTTTATTTTGAATCAGCTTAAAAGAAAACTTGTTTTCTGAAGCAGATGATTCAAAATAACACAAAATCAACACCGTTGATTTTGATGCTAAGCATAAGCCTTTTGTATTGCTCAGACAAACATATTCGTGGGAATTTGAGTATTCTTCCATAGGAATCCCGATGGGAGTGGCTAAAAAAAACTACGATATTTTTTCTAGTGGTGAGCTGTTACAAAAAATTCATACCTGTCATTGTTTCCAGAGCATGCTTATGAATGCCGTATTCATTTTTAAGTTTTGAAATTTCTTCAGATATCCTTTGTTTATCCAGGGTTTTTTCAACAGACCTGGTTGCAATAATCAACACATTTTTATGAGTATGTGCATCAGCGATAAACTCAGCAACTTTCATCTTGTAGCCTGAATATTCCAGAATGGCTGCACGAATGGCATCAGTGACCAGCTCTGCCTGACGCTCCAGAAAAATTCCGTATTGTGTTATTAGTCCGGTTTTTACTTCGCTGGTTTTTTCAATTTGTTTGCGGATTTGTTTGTGACAGCAGGGAGCAACCACAATCATTGATGCTTCTGCTTTCAGTCCGGCAGCAATGGCCTCGTCTGTGGCTGTGTCACAGGCATGAAGTGCCACCAGTATGTCAACATGACCGGTTTCATAGTTGCTGATACTACTTTCAACAAAATTCAATCCTGAAAAATCCGATTGGGCTGCAACTGAATTGCAAAAATCAACAAGTTCTTTGCGCATTTCAACGCCTGTCATTTGAATCTCAGTTTCTGTTGCGGAAGTGAGGTAATCATACAGAGCAAAAGTCAGATAACCCTTCCCCGAACCCATGTCGGCCACTTTCAGATTGTTTTTTTGTTTGAGTTTTTCAAGTTCAGGTTTCAGTATTTCAATATACTGGTTGATTTGTTTGAATTTGTCCTGACTGCTGGCAATAATCTTTCCGTTTTTATCCGTCAAACCAAGCAAATGAAGATAGGGCTTATTGTTTTCTGTTGAAATATTTCTTTCTTTTGTTTTATCATGCAATCTTTCAGGAATTATCGTAAATGAAGGAGGGAATTCTCTGATTTTTTGTTTGCCCGGACCAGTTGTAATTTCAATGTCTTTTCCTGTGTGAAACAAGCGGGCTGTATAAAATTCACTTTCAGCAAGTCTTTGCAGAATGTCAAGTCCTTCTGCAACATCATGATTCTTTGTGATATCTCTGGAAATATATCTATAAGTAAGACAAAGTGCTGTTTTGCCTTTTAGTTCTATCAGTCTGACAATCAATTTTTTAAATTCGCTTTTTTTGTTCACCGGTGATGAAAGTGTCAGCCTGACAAACGAATTATTGTCAATGCTTTCTTTTACAGACTGAAAAAAACTGTTAATCATCATCTCTTATTGGCAAATTTTATCATGTAATTTTTTTGCTTCTTCGTGTCCAAGGTCAGCTGCTGACTTCAGGTCGCTGCAAGCACCTTTGGTATCATTTTTCATATCTTTTATAGCGCCCCTGTAAAAGTATGCTATGGCAGTTGGCTGAATTTTGATGGCTTTATTCAGGTCTTCAAGTGCCAAATCATATCGTTTCTGATCAAAATACAAAATTCCTCTTGACTGAAGTGCAAGAGCATTTTTTGGATTCATATTCAGCACCCTGCTATAATCATTCATTGCTGATTGTCCCTTCCCTATGGCAATATTGCAGTTGGCTCTGAGAATGATGGCATCTTCATTGTTGCGGTCGCGTGCAATAACCGAATTAAAATCCTTTATTGCCAGAGCATAATCTCCTGTTTCCATCAAACACAGGCCGCGTTTGTTATAAATGTACGAGTCCTTGAGCCCAAGAGTGATGATAAGATAGTCGTAGTCAGATTTTGCTTCTGTCCATTTCTTCTGGTTTTCATACATCAATGCTCTTCTTTCATAAATCTCTCTGTTTTCATAACCATAACGAATAGCATTGCTATAGTCTTCGGATGCTACCTGCCACCTGCCGGCTTTTTCAAGAATCACTCCCCTGTGATAGTAAGCTTCTCCAAAATCTTTTTTCATCTCGATGGCAGCCGAAAAGTCATTGAAAGCAAGTTTGGCAGAATCCAGACTTACCCATATCAGTCCACGCTTCATAAGCAATAACGGATCTTTTTTTTCTATGCTGATTGCTTTGTCCATATCTTTCAGTGCAAGCATTGGTTGTCCTGATTCAAGATACACAAAAGCCCTTTCCACATAAGCATCATAATAATATGGCCTCAGCTCAATAAGCTGAGTGAAATCCTGAAGTGCTTCTTTAAACTCTTTTTGTTCAGCAAAAAGCTTTCCTCTGTAAAATAATCCAACAGGATAATCTTTTCGCTTTGAAAGCCCTTCGTTGTAATCATTCATGGCTTCCTTGTGTTTGCCAAGAGCATGATAACACCGTCCCCTGTCAACATTGGCTTCATAAAAATAAGGGCTGATTTCCAAACATCTGGTAAAATCCTTAATGGCTTCATTGTAATTGCCGGCTTTCAGCTTTTCACTGCCAGAATCGTAGTAAGAGTTGGCTGTTTGTGAATAAGAGTTTGAAAAAATACAAACACTGAAAAAAATTAAAAATAATTTATTCATATTTTAATAGGGATCAACAAGATATTGAAAAGCCTTTTTATAGTTCTCTGCAGTTCTTTTAATAAAACCTGCCAGTTTTTTATCTTCATGAGTGAGTTTTTCCAAATCTCTTGTGCCTTCATTACATGGTTCTTCATCTTCTTCAATAATTTGTGCATCCTTGTTTTTATTAAAAACAACCCGTATCAGTTCATCATTTTTAAAATAAAACCGTTTTTCACTGCAAGTTTCAAAAAAACCGGTATAATGCACATAACAAAACATAAGTTTTTCGTTGTCATCAAACAACATCTCTGTGTAATACCTGAAAGATGCTTCTTCTATAATAATTAGTTTTCTTAGTTTGTCTGTATAGGTAAAACTGTTATCATCTTTTTCTGTACGGTCAAAATACATCGTCATAGTTCGTGCCACAGGACCAACTCCTCTTTCAGTGACTGTTGACTGGATTACAAACTTCATTGGGAGTTCCGGATTGCTGTCTTCGCCCTGCAACTCAATTTTGTTGTTGTAATCATTGTAAATTTCTCTGATTTTTTTAATTTCACTTTCCTGAGAACTGGCATACAAAATACTGAATAACAAGACAATAACTAAATGTGTTTTTTTCATAATGTGAATTTTATTTTCTTTAGTGCACAAATTTACTGTAAATTGTTAAATTTGCGAATGTTTATTTGCAGTATCAATATTATTTAAACTTTATGAAATCTTATTTTAAACTTTTTATTGCTGCATTATTGTTTATGACTTCTTCATGTCATGTTGGAAGGTTTGTAATTTTCAATTTTGCTGATGTGAATGACTTCAAGAAATTTCCGCAGGTCACTGTGAGCAAGGATCCTGAATATCAGTTTACTTTCAAATCATCGGATAGTCCGTTGAATATTGATGAATATCTGCTTCCCGATGGCTTATCTGAAAAATCGGTCACACTTGCAGAATATCATAAGGAAACAAAAACCACTGCATTTCTGATTATCCGCAATGACACCGTATTGTATGAGAATTATTTCGGAGGAGATGAACAAAAGATTCTCACATCATTTTCAGTATCCAAGTCATATATCGGTGCTCTGATTGGTATTGCAGTTGATGAGGGAAAAATCAGAGATGTGAATGAACCGATTACCAATTATTTGAATTATTGGGAAGGATACGAACGTTTTTCAAAAATCACAATTGCGCATTTGCTGGACATGAAATCTGGTTTTAAATATGAAGAAGGTTATTATAATCCATTCGGAGATGTGGCAAAGTATTATTATGGTCGTCATCTTGAAAGATACATCAGAAAAATTGAAATAGTGAAGGAACCCGGAACTGAGTTTGATTATGTGAGTGTGAACACATTCATTCTCAGTTTGATTCTTGAAAAAGCCACAGGCATGCCCACGGAGCAGTATTTGGAGCAGAAAATCTGGAAGCCTTTGGGGATGGAGTTTGATGCGAGCATGAACAAGGACAGAAAAAAAGGAGTTGTGAAAGCATTTGCCGGTTTAAATGCAAGGCTTAGAGATTATGCAAAGATGGGACGTTTGTATTTGCATTTTGGCAAGTGGGAGGGAAATCAGATTATTTCACGTCAATGGGTTGAGAGATTAAGAACAGCAAGGCCTGAAGATGGAAAGCGATTGACATACCGCGACCAGTGGTATATTGGAGAATACGGTGATTTTGCAGCCATTGGCTTTATGGGACAATATATTTACGTGTTTCCTGATAAGAACCTGATTATTGTGAGAACCGGAAAGAAGAGCGAACGTTGGTTGAGTTTATTACAAAACCTGGCATTGAGTGATAAGTTATAAATTTAAGAAGAAATGAAAATAGGATTACTTTCAGATACACATTCATATATTCATCCCGGAGTTTTGGATTTTCTTTCCGGTTGTGATGAAATCTGGCATTGCGGAGATTTTGGAAGCTTGGATGTGGCAGATAGGTTGTCTGAAATTGCTCCTCTCAGAGGAGTATGCGGCAATATTGATGGTCGTGAGATTTCACAGACATTTCCTCTTTTTTTGGATTTTGAGTGTGCAGGGATTAAGGTTGTAATGATTCATATTGGTGGCTATCCCGGAAAATATGATTTTTCAGCACGAACTCTCATTGAGGAGGAAAAACCCGGTTTGTTTGTGTGCGGGCACAGTCACATTTTAAAAGTGATGTATGACAAGCAGAACAAATTGATGTATATGAATCCTGGTGCAGCAGGAAAATTCGGAATACACACACACATCACAGCTATAAGATTTGATATTCTCAATGAGAAACCTCAAAATCTTGAGGTGTTTGATGTGAAAAAAAGTGGATAATTTTTATCTGATTCGGCTGCTTTTTCTCATCTTTACTTCATCCTTACGAATGGCCTTGTTGGCAATCAGAAGCATAATGAGCATGAGCACAGGCAATAGAGTGCCTATATTTTTATAGTTTGGCTGAACACTGTATGCTTCTCCAAATTTGTCAGAAAAATAAAAAATTGTTCCAATCAAAATAGCATTGAGAAGAAAAGCAATGGCCACCACTCTCATTTGTGTCACTCTTTTTTTAAACATAAAAATTGAAACAAAAATGAGTATTGCAATGACAATGTGCAAAGACAGCATCAGGATGGGAACCATTTCAAGTGTTCTGATGTCTTCAGAGACACGAAACATCCCTGTAAGCATGAACTCCAGATGTTCTCCTCCGCCTGTAAAGTATTTTGCAAAGGGAAAGAAAAACAGCAAAACGGCAGCACAAAGTGCAATAAATAAATAAAGAGTTTGAATTCTTTGTATCATGATGTGAAATTTTTTTGCAAATATAACAAAGTTTCAAATACAGAATAAAGCCGCTTATGACAGCGGCTTTATTGTTAAAATCAAAATTTGTTAAAGACTTATATATTATTTACCCTCCAGTTGTTCTTTCAAAATTTCCTGATCTTTGATTCTGACATACAATTGATTGACATAGCTTCTGTATATACTTTTTTTATGAAGGACATATGCTTTTTTCGCCCAGTCATAAGCAAGTTGCAAATCTCCGTTCATTTCTGCAGCTACTGCCATATTGTGACAAGCACGGGCTGCAATTTTATGATCAGGATCATTGGTAAGCGGCTCCATGAGTTTGGCAACTTCTTCCCAGTTTTTCACTCTTGCCTGATTTCTCGCCTGAGGAAATGCATCATTGCCTTTAGCTTTTTTAAAGATTGTCCTGCTTGCTGTCAACCACTTGGGTGAAATCCTGAAAGCCAGCATTTGTCCTGAAAACATGGCTGCATCATTAATTGCTGCTCGTTTGTGTGGTAATTTTCGTAGTGCTTCTGCGGGTGAAAGACCAACGCCGGTCCACATTTTTTCATCTGTAAATACTTGTTGGTCAATTAGCTTTTTGTTTACATTGTCATAAAATCTCCAGCCTGAATTGACTCTGATTCTCAATTCTGCAAAAAACTCAGTGTATTTCACATCCACTCCGTTTTCACGTCTGGTTTTTTCTTTGCTACCTGTAATAAGCAAAACATCACTGTCGAATGTTTCAAGTGAAATCAGTGCATCTACACCATATTTTTTGCATAAACCATCAACTTCTGACCACTCAAGTGGAACTGGAAACTGCTTGGTTCCGGTTCCTCTGAAATCTTCTCCCTCCATAAGTGTGGCTTTAAAACGAGGGTTGATATTCAGTGTGTTGGCTGCATTTCTAATACAGTGCATTGAGCCTTCCCTGTCAGCAAAAATTGATTCTCCTGAAATAAAACCCTCAAGCAAATTGCCTAGCCAGCGATCTTTCGCGGGCAATGATCGATTGATAATACCTACTGTTTGGATGTCCTGTGAAACTGTAATGTCAGCAGGAACCAAAATGCCTGTTGAAAAGTTGTATTTGCTGCATGAATGTGATGCAAAAGCAAATAATACAACAAGCAATAATCGAAGTGAGATGGAGATGGTTTTCATAAGGCTGTAAATTTTTGGGTTTCTATTTGAAGTAATTAAGAATCATGCCAAAATTAGAAAAAATTGAATATGAACGGATTAATTTTTTGTGTTTTAGCATTTGTGTTATTATAAAATGAACAATAAATCATGGAAAATTCAATTGGATTATGGGGTTTTCCTAAAGTAAGTTCAAGAAATTTTTTTATTTGAACAGAATTTGAGTCCACTTGATTTACATGTCCTTCCTTCACACTGATGAAAAAATCGATGTCGGGACTTTCTGTCTCAATTTTTCCTGATATCTCATATGCTGGTGAATATCCGAAAACCCATTTGTCGGTTTTATACTTATTTTCTGACAATTCAATTGTTGCCTGTTGAATCTCTTCCGAAACTTCAGAAGTCTGACCTCTGTAAATATCTTTCATGAATTCTGATAAATCATTGGTAAACTCTTGCAGATTCATCTTTTTCTGAAGATAATTATAAATGTTTGTTACCTCTGCCTGCGCTGAACGAACAGATTTGTCATTGTAATGATTGTTCTGAGGTGTCAGGATGAGATTCATCATGTCCAAATCTGTGTTGAAAAGCAAAGTGCCGTGGTGCAATGTCCTTTTTTTTGCAACATGCTGGGCATTACCGGATATTTTCTTCCCGTCCAGCAGAATATTATTCCGTTCGTTTATGCTTGCAGGAAGTTTTTTTTGAAGAAGAAAGTTGAAAACCGGTTCAGTAAATTTTCTGAAATCAATATTGATTTCATTGGAAGATTGATTATTCGTAATGTATGAAAAGTTCAGGTTTCCATTGTCATGATATACAGTTCCACCGCCGGAAAACCGACGGCAAATCTGAATATTTTGTTGATACGCAATATCAGCCCTCACTTCTTTAAAAGGAATTTGGTGTTTGCCGCAAATTACTGAAGGGGTATTGATGTAAAGTAAAAAATATTCTTTATTGAATTTTTTAAACAGTATTTCTTCAAGCGCAAGGTTGAAATATGGATTGGTTTCACTACTGATAATGATTTGCATATTCTTGATTGAATGTGTCAAAATTAGAGAAACTTTATCTAATGAGTTTAGAAAAAGTGTATTTTTACAAACCAAAACACTTGAATTTGTTATAATTAGTACTGTTTGACTAGGGGCAAAAACAAAATCATGTGTATTTTTTTGAACACACTAAAAAAAAATTAATTATGAAAAATCAAATCTCACCCCAATCAAAAGTAAAAATGAAATCATTGATTGCTTGTTACCAACTTTTACTATGGATTACACTTTTTCCTGTTTTTTCGTTGAATTCATTTTCACAACAAGCAATTGAGAATGAACAGATATATGGTTTTGGTTTTTTTAAAAAAATTATGGGACAATGGGAAGGGCCTGTCATTTCACACACCCCTGCCGGAAACTTTAGTGTTTGGTATGTGGATTTCAGACCAGTTTCATCATCTCAGGTTTCGCAATATTCAAATCTGGATGCCAATACTTTGAATTATACCAGTTTTTTTGTTGTTCAGTATCACGATGAACTTAGAATTGCCATGCGCACCGAAGGGGTGTTTATGAACCAGGGTTGTGTAACTTATGAACTACTTGATTCAGTAAACGAAGAGAGTGGCTATTATCGGTTTTCTGATTTTCAGGCAGGGGCGAAAAGGGCATACACAGAGTTTATATTTACTGATAATCAGCTGATTATGCAAACTTTTACAAACAAGTTTAATGAACTTGATAACACAGTGCTACACTCAAAATGGGAAGCCACACTGGCAGACAGAAATGCAGCCAGCATTGCAGCAGATCATCTTCAGTTTCCGGCACCAGTGGCAATGAAAGATTTTACTGATGTGTTCAGAAACATGAAGGAAAGTATTTATTTCACCTTTGAAAATGACCCTTATCCTTCAAGTCCCCAACCATATGTTGGTTCAGTAAAAGTGAATATTAAGATTGATGACAAGCTCAAAGTGAAAAAGGGTCATGAACTGTTTGTGGTTTTATCAACAGAGTCAATTTACGAAGGGATAAAATATAAGGAAGAAAATCTGAAATATTTTTCCAAATATGCCTTTTTGCCTTATGATACAAAATCCTTCACATTTACCAATGTGCATCCGGGAAAATACTATATATATTCATTCAATGATGTCAACGGAGACAAGAGGCATAAAAAGGGTGACTATATGAGTTCAGACATTTCCCATATTATTGAAGTATTGCCTGAAAAAGAGATTGAAGTTGAAACTTTGATAGATTTTAAGATACCTTAGAAAAGCAAATTCAATGTCTCTTTCTTTTATATATTTTTGCAATTAAAAAGACTAAGATAAAAATCATGAATAAAAGAAGATGCATAATTATGTGTAAGTTAAGCCTGTTTTTAATATTATTTATAATATCTTCAGAGCTTAGCTCACAGGAAAACAAAATGGCTGTGTATTATTACAATAAGGGGCTCGAAGCATTGCAGAATGAAGATTGTTTTGTCGCAGATTCATTGTTTAACATATCTCTTAAACTGTTACCACATCAGGATACATATTTTAATAAAGCATTGGCAAGAAATTGTCAGGATGATTATGGTGGGTTTTGTTATTTTATGAAAATGGCCGAATTAATGGGAGATGAAGAAGCCAAATTGATTTTTGAGTCAAGATGTTCCAACTTTAAATATGAGAAATATGCTAAAGAACAGAACTGGACTTTTACAGAACCTGAATTTCCGGGCGGAGAAATGGAATTGTTTATTTTTCTGGCAGAAAATGTTGTATTTCCAGTTTATGCAAGAGATCGTTGCATTCATGGAACAGTATACGTAGGATTTATTTTGAATCCCTACGGAATTGTTTCTGCTGTTTTTATAGAAAGAGGAGTACATCAGGTACTTGACAATGAAGCAATACGTGTTGTAAAAATGTTGCCACAATGGAAAAGTGCCAGAGTTAACGGAATACCTGTTCCGTGCAAGTATAAATTGCCAATAAGGTTTGTATTGCCCCAGTGTCCGGAGTATAAAATAGAGTTTTCCCCTGAATATTACTTAGCTTTTTTGAAAGAATGTGCTGAGTATTATCCTGTTGTCAGGCTTTTTTATTTTTCAATGGGGCAGTGAAAGTTGTATTGAAGCAATATATTGTTCTACATTGATACTAAAAAAAAGGCTTGCGTTTATATCTTCGCAAGCCGTTGTGGTATTTTTTCAAGTGACTCCGCAGGGATTCAAACCCCGAACCTTCTGATCCGTAGTCAGATGCTCTATTCAATTGAGCTACGGAGCCTTTTCTTTAGAAATGCAAAATTACAAACTTTTTTCAATGGTACAATTATTTTATTTTATTTTGTTTTAAAAAACTATTTGTTGTAATTTTGTTCAGTCATTCAAAACCATAACATTATGAGAAAAAATTTACTTTTTGCAGTCTGTTTTATTCTTTCTGTATTTTCAGTCAGTGCACAACAGGCACAGCCAGCTCCTCAATTATCTCCCGATGCCAAAGTGGACATTGACCTGAGGCAATTAAAATCATATTATGATGCCGGCTGGTATATCCCCGCATGGGATCTCCTTGAGTATTATTTTCAGGATTATTATGAGGATTATGTATCTCATTATGCCAATCTGATTTTTCCTGACAGCATTGTAAAATATGAAGGAAGTAGCGGAACAATTAGCTACAACTGGCTTATTGCTGTAGGGCAAGACCTTGACCCCACCTCTGAGATGTATGAAAATGCTTTATATCCATCCCAGGATTACAGAGTTGATTCCGTATTTGTTCTGGCATGGTACAATATGGTTAACACATCTGTTGTGGATACTTTAATTGCAGAATTTGTAGTGGGAACTCCACTTACTGAGCCACATTTTGCACATACAATTTATGTGTTTTCACCTGAAACTCTCAGAGTATCTCCTCCAAAAATGCTCGGCGATCCAATACAAAAAGGATATTATGCAAAACTTACAGCCCCTGATAAAATTATTGTGAAATATCCCTTAACATTGGCCGACTCGACTATGCTTTACGGGAAGTATATTCAATTTCCAGTTGATATTGAAGTTCCTGCAGGAAAAATTATTGGAATGTCACTGAGTTTTGTGCCCGGATATGATTATAATTTTGATGATGTGTTGTATTCATATATGCAGGGTGGACTAACTCAGCAACATAATGCTTTTAGGGTTGGCCTTTATTCTGTTGACAATACCAATGACTTCCCTTCCTTGTTTTTTGATCCCTTTGAAAAGTATAATATGAATTGTTATATTCACAAAACCGGTCGTTATTCTGCTTATGTGGATCAGTGGCGAAATGAACGTATGGCTTCCCTCATCACCTGGGGGTTTGATATCGGATGGAAAGTCTCTGCATGGGGTAATATTTCTGTGGGAGATGAACCTGATAATACAGTAAGTCTTTTTCCTAATCCGGCTGATGATTTTGTTAATATATCATTGCCTCAGCCTGATGCAATGATACAGATATCAAATCTTCACGGTCAACTTGTATATGCAGAAAATGTGATGCAGAATAATGTTGTAATTGATGTTTCTCAATGGCCACAGGGAATGTATTTTGCAAATATCACAATCAAAGGCGTTAGCTATAATGTGAAGTTTTTGAAAAATTAGTTAATTTCAACTGCTAAGCACATACTGTTTTTATAAGCCACGAATACCCGAATAAACACGAATATGCTCATTAATTCTGCAAAAGACATCACACAGTTTCAAATTCTGAGAAACTGAAAGCAAGCTTTCTTTCTCAGAATTTGAAACTGTGTAAAAGCAAATCTGAATACTCAGATTTGTTTTTATCTATGGCTTTTGCAGAAAAAAGTTCTTGCGAATCACGCACAGATAATTTATCGTAGTGATTTGTGTTTGTACAAATTTTCAGCAATACAAAAAGGCGATGTTTGTTTTGAATCAGCTGTGAAGAAAACTTGTTTTCTGAAACAGTTGAGACAAAACAAACGAAAATCAACGCAGTTGATTTTACTACAGAGTAGAAGCCTTTTGTATTGCATAGCAGGTAATATTCGTGGAAATATGTG
>CAZGIW010000084.1:0-11836 GCA_964526285.1 uncultured Bacteroidales bacterium
ATTCTATACATTTACATTTGAGGACTGGGTGTTTACTCATGATTTTGGATATGATAAACTCATCAGGCAATTTCAAACCAAAACGCTCAAAGGATTCGGCATTGAAGAGTTGGAATCAGCTATTATTGCAGCCGGTGCAGCTTTGCACTATCTTGCTGAAACACACCATGATAAATCAGGACATATTACCAAAATTGCTCGCATTGAACAGGATGATTTTGTGTGGATGGACCAATTTACAATACGTAATCTGGAACTGGTAGCATCGCCACACTCCAATGCAGTAACTCTTATCAGAGTACTTGATCATACCTCTACACCCATGGGAGCCCGTATGCTCAAAAGATGGATTCTGCTTCCCCTGCTTGATAAAAAAAGAATTGAAGACAGACATTCGGTGGTTTCGTTTTTTTTGGAAAATTCTCAGATTCATGAAAGACTTAAGGAAGAACTGCGAGCAATTGGGGATATTGAACGACTCATTTCAAAGGTAACGGTACAAAAAATTAATCCCAGAGAATTACGTCATCTTTCAGTTGCTCTTGAGCATATTGCCAATGTTATTGAAATTCTTAATACATCAGGAAATAATATTCTTCAGGCATGGGGTGCTCAGATTGATCCCTGCACAATTATTAAAGAACGTATCAGAAAAGAAATTCAGGAAGATCCACCTGCTGTTGCAATGAAAGGAGGCATCATTGGAAAGGGGGTCTCTGATGAACTTGACCAGATTCGGAAAATTGCCTATGAAGGGAAGGACTATCTTTCATCAATTCAGCAACGCGAGATATTACGAACAGGAATTACTTCTCTGAAAATTGGATTCAACAACGTGTTTGGGTATTATCTCGAAGTAACTCATGCTCACAAAACCAAAGTGCCCGAAGACTGGATAAGAAAACAAACACTCACCAATGCGGAAAGATATATTACTCCGGAGCTGAAAGAATATGAAGAAAAAATTCTGGGTGCCGAAGAAAAGATTCTTGCAATAGAACTTCAATTGTTTCAGAATCTTGTGGTGGCAACTGGAGAATATGTGCGCCCAATACAACAAAATGCATCTGTGCTGGCAAGAATTGACTGTTTGATTTCATTTGCAGAAACAGCTTCTCAGTTCAATTACTGCAAACCTGACATTGTTGATGGCCATGCACTGCAAATCACTGCCGGAAGACACCCTGTTATTGAGCAACAAATGCAACCCGGACAGGAATATGTGCCAAATGATATTTATCTTGATAATGCAACCCAGCAAATTATCATTCTCACAGGTCCAAATATGTCTGGAAAATCAGCACTACTCAGACAAACTGCATTGATTTCACTCATGGCACAAATTGGAAGTTTTGTGCCTGCATCAATGGCAAAACTCAGCATCGTTGACAAAATTTTTACACGCGTCGGTGCATCAGATAATATTTCATCAGGTGAATCAACCTTTATGGTTGAAATGAACGAAACAGCAAGTATTCTCAACAATATTTCCAATCGGAGTTTGGTGTTGCTTGATGAAATTGGCCGCGGAACAAGTACCTATGACGGTATTTCAATTGCCTGGGCAATTACCGAATATCTGCACGAACATCCTCTGTCCAAAGCAAAAACTTTGTTTGCAACTCACTATCATGAATTGAACGAACTGGCATCTTATATGCCACGATGTAAAAACTTTCATGTTGCAGTGAAGGAAACAGGCAACAAGGTGATTTTTTTACATAAACTTGAACCCGGAGGCACCGAGCATAGCTTTGGAATTCATGTGGCACGAATGGCCGGAATTCCATCTCTTGTGATAGATCGTGCAAAAGAAGTGCTTGTGGAACTGGAAAAGAAAATTAATACCAACGAGGTTTTGCCATCTTCAAAATCACAGGCAGCAGGACTTCAGCTAAGTTTTGTACAACTTGATGATCCCTTGCTCATTCAAATAAAAAACGATCTGATTAATATGGATATCAACTCTCTTACTCCTGTTGAGGCACTGATGAAACTCAATACTATAAAAAATATGCTTGCTAAGAAAAAAGGAAGCTAAATATGTCATAAAAATGAAATCAATATTTATTGTACACTGATTTTTTCTTTTAAAAATCTTGCAGTATGTGACTCCTTACACTGTGTCATGTCTTCAGGAGTACCTTCAAACATCACTTTTCCTCCGGCTTTTCCTCCTTCAGGTCCCAGATCTATGATCCAGTCGGCACACTTAATCAGTTCCATATTGTGCTCAATAACAACCACCGAATGTCCGGCTGCAATGAGACGTTCAAAAGCAATGTGCAGTTTCTGAATATCATAGTAATGCAGACCCGTTGAAGGCTCGTCAAACACAAATAATAATGGCTTATCTGTTGCCCCCCTTATCAGATATGTTGCCAGTTTAAGTCGCTGAATTTCGCCACCGCTGAAGGTAGATGTGGGTTGCCCCAACTTCAGATAACCCAGTCCAATATCCTGCAATGGTTGCAGTTTTTCCAATATTGCCCTGATTTGGGTTGCGAATTTTCCTCCCATCTGACCTGCAAAAAATTCAATGGAATCATCAACTGTCATTTCCAGGATATCCGTAACGGTTTTTCCTTCAAACATCACTTCCAAAGCTTCGTCCTTGTATCTTTTGCCATTGCACTCTTCACACACCAGCTCCACATCGGCCAAAAACTGCATCTGCACCACAATGTGTCCGTCACCCGAACAGGTATCGCAACGGCCTCCAGTGGTATTAAAGGAAAAAAATCCTGGCTTATAGCCTCTCATCTTTGATAGCGGTTGAATACTGTACAGACTTCTGATATCATCAAAGGCTTTGGTGTAGGTGGCCGGATTTGAACGCGACGACCTGCCGATTGGATTTTGATCAATGAATTCTATGCCATGAATTCTGTTGATGTCTCCGCCCACCGACTGATGTTTGCCAGGTTTTTCAGCCGAATTTCCAAAAGTCCGCCTGAGAGATGGAACCAGAATATGTTTCACCAGTGTGCTTTTTCCCGAACCACTGGGGCCGGTAATCATTGCCAAAACATTCAGCGGTATTTTCACATCAATATTTTGCAAATTGTGCTCCCTAGCTCCATTAATTTCAATATAATTTCTCCATTTTCTTCTGGATGAAGGCATGGGAATGATTAGTTTTTTGTTGAAAAAATCGGCAGTGAGCGAAGAGTCACTTTTTAGTAGTTCTACAAATGTACCGGCAAACATCAACTCCCCCCCTTTAGTTCCTGCCAGTGGTCCCATGTCCACAATATAATCGGATGCTTTGATGATTTCCTCTTCATGCTCCACAATGACAATGGTGTTGCCCAGATTTTTCAGATGCTGAATTGTTTCAAGCAGGCGATGAGTATCTTTTGGGTGCAGCCCTATGGTGGGTTCGTCAATAATATAAAGTGCCCCTCTCAGGTTGCTGCCCACCGACTGTGCCAGATTGATACGCTGTGTTTCTCCGCCTGACAAGGTATTGGATGCACGGTTCAATGTCAGATAATGCAGTCCCACATTATTGAGAAATTTAAGTCTGTTGTTGATTTCTGTGAGAATTCTTCCTGCAACATTCATTTCATAAGCTGTGAGTTTGATGTTGAGAAAAAAATTAGTCAATTCATCAACAGGTTTCATAACCAGATCAACAATTGAATGGTTATTGATTTTCACATACTGTGCTTCTTTTCTGATTCGTGTTCCTCTGCACTCCGGACAAACGGTGCGGCCACGATAACGGGATAAAATCACACGATACTGAATTTTATATGCCTTTGATTCAACATATTTAAAAAAAGTATCAATCCCATACACCTCTTTGTTGCCCTTCCATAGAAAACTGTATTCTTGTTCTGAAAGATCACTGATAGGTTTGTGTACAGGAAAATCATAACGATGGGCATGTTTCATAAAATGAAATTTCCATTCTGATAATTTTTCCCCTTTCCAGCACACAACTGCATCTTCGTAAACAGAAAGATTCTTATCAGGGATTACCAGGTCTTCATCAATTCCCAGAACGGTGCCATAGCCTTCACATGTTTTGCATGCACCATAAGGGTTGTGAAAAGAAAAAAAGTTTACATCAGGCCGGTCGAATACCATGCCATCGGCTTCAAACTTATCAGAAAACACAGTGTCTTCAAACACATCATTATCTGAGATAGTTCTGAGAATGAGTTTTCCGTTTCCTTCATGAAATGCCATTGAAGCACTGTCAGCAATTCGCCCCGGGAGGTCATTGTCTTCCGTGTCTACAACAAAGCGATCAATCATCAGAAAAAGTTTTTTCGCTTTTTTAAGTTGTGTAAGATCTGTCTCATTGTCAAATCTGTGCATAATATTGTCGGACAATAATCTGCCGTATCCCTGACTGTGAAATATTTCAAGCTGTATTTGAAGGTCGCGGCCATTTAAAAGCTCAACAGGGACAA
Organism: uncultured Bacteroidales bacterium; assembly: GCA_964526285.1. Classification (GTDB taxonomy): domain Bacteria; phylum Bacteroidota; class Bacteroidia; order Bacteroidales; family DTU049; genus CAYMAZ01. The sequence goes on from CAZGIW010000084.1 coordinate 4,425, forward strand.
GGAGATAACAGGCTGTTTGTGATTTTTGTTTCAAAACAAAGTCAACCACATCCTTTTCCGAATTTTTTTTTACTTCCTTTCCGGAAACAGGGGAATATGTTTTTCCAATGCGGGCAAATAACAGTTTAAGATAATCGTAAATTTCAGTATTTGTTCCCACTGTGGAATTTGCAGACCGGATACTTACTTTTTGTTCAATGGCAATGGCAGGAGGAATTCCGGTGATTGCATCCACATCGGGTGGTGGCATTTTTTCCAGAAACTGACGTGCATATGCGCTGAGACTTTCCACATAACGACGCTGTCCTTCAGCAAAAAGCGTGTTAAAAGCCAATGAAGATTTTCCTGAGCCTGAGGGTCCTGTGATGACCGTAAGGCTGTTTCGGGGGATTTTTACATCTATATTTTTTAAATTATTGGATTTTGCACCTTTAATTGTAATAATCTGATTATCAGGAGTTAGCTTCATTAGCATAGAGAGTTGAGATTGCAAATTTAAAAAAAATAAAACTTTTTTTTGGATTTTTCGGATGAATGATTGTATCTTTGTATTATGTTTCACTAAAAAGGAGGAATACTATCGGAAAAATTTTACGCTAAACCCAATTCATTAGCGTATGCACACAACAGAAAAAACAGATGAATGCCTTGTTAAGGAATTCATCACCGGTAGTCAAAGCGCATTTAATGATTTACTGAACCGCCACAAGGACAAGGTGTTTTCATACATTTTGTATTTGGTGAAGGATCAGGAAACAGCTCAGGACGTATTTCAGGATACCTTCTTTAAGGTAATCAACACCCTCAAATCGGGAACATATAAAGAAGAAGGCAAGTTTATTCAATGGGTAATGCGAATTTCCCACAATCTGGTGATTGATTTTTTCCGCAAGGGGAAAAAGTTTCCAACCATTGATTCAAAGGATGAAACTGATGTGTTTGATTATTTGGATATGGCCGAGCCGTCCATTGAGGACATCATGATTGACGAACAAATTAGTTATAATGTACGTCGTCTGGTTGATCAGCTACCTCCCGAACAGAAAGAGGTGTTGATTATGCGTCATTACATGGACATGAGTTTCAAAGATATTGCCGACAGAACCGATGTAAGTATCAATACTGCACTGGGAAGAATGCGTTATGCCATTATCAATCTGCGCAAGATGGTGAAGAACAGAGAATCTGTGCTGATGAAGTAAGGCAAAATTGTCTGTTTTTGCATTTTCTTATTCACTGATTTTCCCTGTTTGGGATTATAAAACACAACTCATATTCTTCGTCACATATAAATGATTATTAGATTATTAGTTTCTGCACACCAGATATTTTTTTTACATCAACCCACAAGGGCACAAAGAAAGCATAAAACACAAAATTTCACCAAAGGACATTTCTGTGGATTTTGGAGTTTCTGTGGTTCTGTGGCTAGGTTTGCGGACTTTTCTGCCACCAAAGCTCCTCACATAGTGATCCCGATGGGAAAAACACAAAATTTCACCAAAGAACTTTCCTGTAGATTTTGGAGTTTCTGTGATTCCGTGGCTAAGTTTTCGGATTTTTTTGCCACCAAAACACTTCACATAGTGATCCCGATGGGAAAAACACAAAATTACACCAATGAGCATTTCTGTGGATTTTGGTGTTTCTGTGGCTAGGTTTGCGGACTTTCTGCCACCAAGACACCATGGCCACCAGGAAACAATAAGCACGATTAAAGGCTCTGTTTGTTTTACGCATGTTGATTAACAGCATTTTTTTTAATCAGGAAAAGCTACAATTACTTACTTTTACAAAAAAATTAATAATCACACATGAAAAAAACACTGGCTAGTGACAATTATGCAGGCATACTGCCCGGGATACTTGAAGCAATTGCAGAAGCAAACTCCGGACATGAATCTTCATATGGATATGACACATGGACTGCAGCAGCAAAAGAAGAATTCAGAAAACTTTTTGGCAATCAGATTGAAGTGAGTTTTGTTTTCAACGGAACCGGCGCAAATGTGCTGGGAATCAGTTGTGTTACCAAAACCTTTCACTCTGTTTTCTGCTCACAGCATGCCCATGCACTTGTGGATGAATCCACAGCACCCGAAACTTTCACAGGTTGTCGATTGTTTTCGCTGCCTGCCAATGATCAGGGAAAAATTGAAGCAAGCACACTTGAAAATGCCATTATTCGCATTGGCGATGAACATCATCCACAGCCAAAGGTGCTCACCATTTCACAGCCCACAGAATACGGCACTGTTTATACTCCGGATGAAATGAAAGCCCTTTCGGAAATCCTAAAAAAACACAATATGATTTTTCATGTGGATGGAGCACGATTTTTCAATGCTTTGTCTTCGCTTGGCTGCGATGCCCGTGATATAACCACTGATACAGGAGTTGACATTCTCTCGCTTGGAGGAACCAAAGCCGGATTATTATGCGGAGAGGCCATTGTGTTTTTCAGAAAAGAACTGGCAGAAGATCTCAAATACAGGCAAAAACAAAGTATGCAACTGGCTTCCAAAATGCGATTTATTTCAGTACAGTTTTACAGTTTGTTGAAAAATGAGCTATGGAAACCTGCCTGTGCACATTCCAACGCCATGGCCAGGCGTTTGGCTGCCGGTTTATCTCAGGTGAAGCAGCTCACAATTACAAAAAACACAGATACCAATGCGGTGTTTGTTATCATGCCGCCTGAATGGATTCCGGTATTGCAGAACCATATGTTCTTTTACATGTGGAAAGACAATACAGGAGAAGCAAGACTGATGTGTTCATTTGACACCACAGAGGAAGAAATTGACATTTTTATTGAAAAGGTACAGGAGTTGAGTTTGTAGGAGTTTTATGTAAGCTTAGGCTGGCTTATTCTGTATCAGTTTCGCAGTTTTCATCATCCGCATCAAACAATGCTTTTTTCAAATACGGACTGAGAAACGCTGTAGTTTTGAGAGTGGCAGGCAATAAAACTGAATTTTCACGGGTTTCATGCGAAATAATTCTTCCTTTTGTATCATTGCTTACAATCAACTGGAGCACTATTCCGATTACCAGAAGAAATTTTCCGCCGCCCAGAATAATTCCCCCCAGTTTGTTGAGCCATCCCAAAGAAATTGACTTTACTGTTTTTGTGAGAATTTTTGCCAGCAAAAAAACTCCCAAAAGAATCAGAATAAAAATGAGTGCAAAGGCAACCACAGGAATCACTTTTTCAGAAAGTCCAAGATTAATCAGTAATCCTGACAACAGCCATGACAACTTTGACCCGAGCATAACACCCAGTACTAAGGCGGCAAACTGTGCTACTTCACTGATAAGTCCGCGGGAAAACCCTTTGTACATTCCCCAGACAACAGGCACAAGAATAATGAAATCAATTATTTTCATATGGAATTACACTATAATTTTTTCAGGAGTTTAGTTAATTCGGTTGCATAAACAAATTCATTAATTTCCTTGTTTTCAGTATTCATAATGTCTTTGTGTGAACCTTCCCACCATAACTCACCAAAATAAATAAATGCAATTTTATCACCAATTTCCATCACTGAGTTCATGTCATGGGTATTAATGATTGTTGTAATATTATATTCCTTTGTGATTTCACTGATAAGTTTGTCTATCACAATGGCAGTTAATGGGTCAAGACCGGAATTTGGTTCATCGCAGAACAGATATTTGGGTTTCATGGCAATGGCTCTGGCAATTGCCACACGTTTTTTCATCCCGCCGCTGATTTCTGCAGGAAATAATTTGTTCACATCTTCAAGATTAACCCTCTCCAGACAGAAATTCACCCGGTCAATTTTCTCCTTTGGGGTCTGATTGGTGTACATGTTCAAAGGAAACATCACATTCTCCTCAACAGTCATTGAATCAAACAATGCACCACCCTGAAACACCATTCCAATTTCCTGACGAAGAAGTTTTTTCTCTTCCACTGTCATTTTTGAGAAGTTTCTTTCATCAAAAAACACATCACCTTCGTCCACATCAAAAAGACCCAACAGGCATTTCATAAGTACGGTTTTCCCTGAGCCGCTCTGACCGATAATAAGATTGGTGACACCAGGTTCAAAACAAACGGAAACATTTTTCAGCACCTTTGTTTCACCAAAGCTTTTGGATATGTTGACGCCTCTGATCATGTGAGCAGAATTTGAGTGAGAATTACATTGAACAATATGATGATAATGCTGCTTTGCACGACGGCTTTGGTACTTGCGCGTCCCACTTCAAGAGCACCTCCACGCACATTATAGCCAAAATGTCCGGAAACGGTTGCGATAATAAAAGCAAAAAACAAACTTTTTATTATTGCGTAGTAGATTTCAAAAATAATAAAAAAGGATCGGACACCATACAAATATGTGTCAACCGAAAAGTCGGTTGAGGTAAATGCCACAAAGAAGCCTCCTGTTACTCCCAGAAACATACTGATAATTACCAAAACAGGAAAGAATAACATACATGCGGTTAATTTGGGCAAAATCAGATAGTTTGCTGAATTGACGCCCATCACATCAAGAGCATCAATTTGTTCTGTTACTCTCATTGTGCCAATTTCTCCGGCAATTCTAGAGCCTACCTTTCCAGCGAGAATGAGACTGATAATAGTGGGTGCAAACTCCAGCACAATTGTCTGACGAGTTATATAGCCAACAGTGTATCTGGGAATCAGCGGACTGTCAATATTGTATAATGTTTGCATTGCCACAACTGCTCCGATAAAAACCGAGATGATAGCCACAATGCCCAAAGAATCAACGCCGAGATAGAAAAGTTCATCAAGCAGCTGTTTGCGAAAAATCCTGCCTCTGTCCGGCCTGCGTAGGATTTTACCAAGCAAAAGAGTGTACTGTCCAATGTCATTAAAGACTTTCACAACGATTATTTTCTGCGAATTTACAAAAGGATTTAAAAACTTAAGGTAAAAACTTTAAAAAAAGATAAAAAAATAAAACCAAATACAATTGAAACAGCTGATATTTCTACAACTATAGGGTAAGTTGAAAACTCCCTGAACAAACACGTTGCAGATTATGACGGAATATACAAAGGGCCATCAGGTCCAAGCGGTAAACCTATGAGCATCCACAAAATCAGCAGCAACAACCAACCAATTGTAAGAAATACAGTATATGGCAACATCGTTGAAATTATTGTGCCTATGCCGTATTTTTTATCATACTTTTCAGCAAAAGTTACAATGAGCGCAAAATAACTCATCATTGGAGTGATGAGGTTTGTCACTGAATCACCAATCCTGAAAGCAGCCTGAGTAAGCCCGGGATGATATGGCGGATCAATGAGCATCAACATAGGAATAAACACAGGTGCCATAATTGCCCATTTTGCAGAAGCACTGCCCATAAACATATTAATAAATGCCGAAAGCAGTACAAATGCTACAATGAGTGTTATGCCTGTGAGTCCGATTGACTGCAGGGTATGGGCTCCCTTGATGGCAAAAATAATTCCCAGATTACTGTAGTTGAAAAAATATACAAACTGTGCTGCAAAAAACACCAGCACGATATAGCTCCCCATTGTACTCATTGATTTTCCAAGATGTTTTGCCACATCCTTGTCGTTTTTTATGGTCCCGGTGATGAAACCATAAACCAAACCGGGAAAGAAAAACATAAGCACAATTGCAATAATAATTCCCTTGAAAAAAGGAGAGTGCAACACTGATCCTGTTTCGGGATCTCTTAAAATGCCATTTTCGGGTATGATTGTAAAAGCAAGTCCAATCAGTGTGATTACCAGCACAATTCCTGCCCATCGCAGACCTTTTTTTTCTTTTTTTGTTAGTTTTTCAATTGGTAGTTTTTCTGCATCACCTTTATATTCTCCCAACCTTGGCTCCACTATACGTTCTGTTACCCATGTTCCAATTAATACCACAATAAAAGCTGAAACGAACATAAAATAGTAGTTCACTGCAGGATTTACAACCATCTCAGGGTCAATCATCTGGGCAGCAGATTCGGAAATACCGGCAAGCACAGGATCAATTGACCCTATGAAAAAGTTGGCTCCAAATCCTCCACTAACTCCGCAGAATGCAGCAGCAAGACCTGCCATTGGATGCCTTCCAAGAGCATGAAAAATCATTGCTCCAAGCGGAATAAGAATCACATAGCCTGCTTCGGAAGCCAGATGGGAAATAATTCCGGCCAAAACAATTGCAGCTGTAATGAAACGGGGAGGAGCACCAAGAACCAGAGCACGAATCATGGTAGTAAATAATCCGGAACCCTCAGCAACACCAATACCAATCATAACAACAAGCACATATCCAAGCGGAGGAAAATCCAGGAAGTTTTTAATCAGGTTTGTATACATCCACCTGACCCCGTCGCCACTGAGAAGATTGCGGGCCTCTATGATACTGCCGTCAACCGGATGTTCTGCCTGAGCACCTGTCAGATGACCAATCCATGAGATAATGACCACAATCACTGCCAGCAAGGCAAACAGGGTTGCCGGATGAGGAAGTTTGTTTCCTACTCTTTCAACAAAATTCAGCGAGCGGGCAAATAGTCGTCCCGATACTCCTCTGATACTCTTTAATATTTTTTTCATAAAACAATAACAGTAATAAATTTGAAAAAAGTGATTAATAAAATTATCCTGAATTCAATTCAATATAGCATTCAGCATAATGAATGCATATGACAATCAACTGAAAGAATCAGGAGAAAATGTTAACTGAAATCAGGAAATTTTTCAAATTCATACATAAAACCAAATGCGTGACAGGGACCATTGGCACATTGATTTTTTTCTGAAAGAAATTGTGTTTTTTGATGAACTGTGGCCAATCTGAAAGAAAAAAACTTCTGAAAATGGAACACAGAAGAATCATTTTTTCCTCTTCCTGAAATTTTACTCAGAGGTATTTCAAGACTTATCTGAATTTCTTTTGAGGATTGCCTGCACATAAAAAAAACTTCGGCCGAACCAACTTCGGCACAAACCAGAAATACAAACACAAAAAGATATGAGATGTGTTTTGTAATCATTTTTCATTTTTTTGTCAAACGGCAAATTTACAAAAAAATTTTGTTCATTTTTATCAATAATACTGAATTGTAACTCACTGTTGAAAAAGCAGCGTTAATTTTTTTTGTTAAGGAAAAGTTTTTACCGGGGAAGAGTTTTCATTACGGGCGTTTCAGTACTTTCATCGGTGTCTGAGTGTTTTGCATCTTGAACCTCAGGTAGCCCATAATGCACAGCAAAATGTATCGAAGACACCGGTGAAAACTCAACGCCTTTCTACGTGGTCTGAGTGTTCGCCGCAGGCAAAAGCATCAACACGGGGTCTGAGTGTTCGCCGCAGGCGAAAGCATCAACACGGGGTCTGAGTGTTCGCCGCAGGCAAAAGCATCAACACGGGG
>CAZGIW010000084.1:11936-17033 GCA_964526285.1 uncultured Bacteroidales bacterium
TGAGTGTTCGCCGCAGGCAAAAGCATCAACACGGGGTCTGAGTGTTCGCCGCAGGCGAATGTACCGAAGACCCCTTATGGCAATGAATTTATAAACTGAATTTCACTTTGTGTTAAAGTTTGTCCGTTATCTGTAATGTTCCAGACAATTGTCTGTAAAGAGCCCTCATGTCCAAGTGGGTATTGTTTAGGTGCCATAAGCAAAACCAATTGATTTAGCTGTGGGTTTGTGCTAATTGGACCAATGTAATAGACTGTATTAAAGCCGGGAACACCAAGATGCATATTCAGGCAATAACATGGCAGGTGAACCCATGCCGTATCGTAAGCACCGATTGGAATATTCACAGTTTGCAAAACAAGACCTCTCTGAAACTGGGGTTCATGACTGTTATCCTGTGTATCACAAAAAATCAGACCACCGGGAAATGACACAGTCGTCGGTGCGTTTTGTGAATTATACAACAACATATAAAGGTTTACATAAGTTCCTGTTCCGTATGTTGTCCAGTTTCTGTTCATTTCACATGCAGGGAAAGGACCCTTATAGGTTTCTTTGTCAATTTCCGTTGCCCTTCCTTCAGTTCCAGCTCTAATATCTCCGATAATATGCACATGCTCAGGGAGATTGTATTGATATCCAACAGGATATCCGGGGTTGGAACCAAGCCCCTGATCGTAATCAATTTCAGGCAAGGGGTCCTGCTGTGGAGGAGGATCTTCGGCTTCAGGTTTTTTACAGGATGTTGCGACAATCACCAATGCTACAAAAAGCATCAAAAAAAGCTGTGAAATTTTTTTCATGGTTAAGGGGATTTAATGAATATTAATTTTTTTAATGTTCTTATTTTCAGTTTTCAAATATACAACATATAATGATAGAAATCCAAATTTTTTAAAAACTTTTTTATTCATTTTCAGTAACTTACAATTACACTGCTTTTAAACACAATCAACCCTGCATTAAAACCATACAAACATTCAACAAACAAACATATAAACATCTCAAAGCAATAAAACATCTTTCTTTAAAAAAAATTTTTTAATTTTGCTATTTAATTACTCACATGCATAAATATTGATGAAGTTTTTCCAATCCATCTTTCAGTATTTTCGCAACTCAAAAACAGCAAGAGTATTATTGCTTATTGTACTTATCAAATTTTCAATTTTTTATGGTTTATTCAAGAGTTTTCTGTTTCCCAGATATTTCAAGCCAAAGTGGGAATCAGAACAACACAGGATTGATGATGTAACCAAAGACATTACAAACAATAAAACAAAAAACACAAGCGATGAACGAATTAATTGATTTATCACTGGTTAACTGGTCGCGGGGTCAGTTTGCCATGACAGCGTTTTTTCACTGGATGTTTATTCCGTTGACAATAGGAATGACATACATAATTGCAGTAGCCCAAACTCTCCATGTAAAAACAGGTGATTTGCACTGGGAAAAGGTTGCAAAATTCTGGGCAAAACTCTTTGGAGTTAACTTTGCCATTGGAGTTGGCACCGGAATTATACTTGGGCTGGAGTTTGGAACAAACTGGGCGAACTACTCATGGATATCAGGCGATATTTTCGGAGCACCATTGGCTGCAGAGGGATTGATGGCATTTCTGCTTGAATCATCATTTATTGCAGTGATGTTTTTTGGATGGGGCAAACTGAACAAGAAATTTCATTTGCTTTCGGTATATCTTGTTGCATTCGGGGCATCGCTTTCAGCTCTTTGGATACTGGTTGCCAACGCATGGATGAATTATCCTGTGGGAATGGTATTCAATCCGGACACAGCAAGGCATGAAATGGTGGATTTTTGGGCAGTGTTATTTTCTCCCTTTGCAATTAACAAGTTTTTGCACACCATAGCATCATGTTTGGTGATTGCTTCATTTTTTATCATTGCAATCAGCTCCTGGTATCTGCTTAAGGGCAGGGAAATCCTGCTTGCAAAACGCAGCATTGTCATTGCTTCGGTATTTGCCCTGTTCTCCAGTTTATTTGTTGCTTTCACAGGTGACGGCTCTGCATACAATGTTGCACAGCATCAGCCGGCCAAGCTGGCAGCCATGGAAGGGCTTTATGATGGCACTGAAGGAGCAGGTTTGGTGGCTGTTGCCATCCTCAATCCGAAAAAATCCATCGGTGACAGTGAGAAGGATTTTCTTTTTAAAATTGAAATTCCAAAAATGCTTGCACTATTGGGATACAGAGACGCCAATGCTTTTGTTCCCGGCATCAATGATGTGGTTTATGGAAACGAAAAATATGGGATTCTTTCTGCCGCTGAAAAAATGGAAAGAGGCAGAATTGCCCTTGATGCACTTGCCGATTATAAAGAAGCATCAGCAACCGGAGATACAGAAGCGATGGCACATCATCGTCAGATTTTTGAAGAACATTCCATGTATATGGGATATGGTCAGCTCAGTGATCCTGAAAGCACCATTCCGCATGTACCTCTGATTTTTTACAGTTTCCGCATTATGGTCATTCTGGGGTTTCTGTTCATCCTGATTGCAGCCATTTACCTGTGGCTTGCCATTAAAAACAAGCTCGAAAAATACAGGTTGTTGCTAAAAATTGGCATCTGGATGTTTCCGCTTGCGTTTATTGCATCAATGACAGGATGGATTGTGGCCGAAGTGGGAAGGCAACCATGGACTATTCAGGGATTACTTACAACATCCAGTTCCACATCAAATATCTCTTCCAGTGCAGTTATACTGACATTTTGGTTGTTTGCTGCAGTTTTGTCGGTGTTGTTCATTGCTGAAATAAGAATTATGCTTGGATTAATTAAAAAAGGTCCGGCACCCGACAATACAACAAAGAATAATAACGAATTACAATAAAGGAGGCTCTCATGTTTGAAACACTCTCTCATCTTCAGTTACAACAATATTGGTGGCTGCTCATGTCGGTGGTTGGCAGTGCACTGGTTTTTCTGCTTTTTGTTCAGGGAGGTCAAACTCTCATTGATGTTCTTGGCAAAACAGAAAACGAAAAAACATTGGTTATTACCTCAATAGGCCGTAAATGGAAATCAACATTCACTACACTAGTTGTTTTTGCAGCCGGAATGTTTGCATCATTCCCGCTGTTTTATGCAACTTCATTCGGAGGGGCATATTATGCATGGAAATTATTTCTGTTGTGTTTTGTGCTTCAGTCTGTGGCATTTGAATTCCGAAGAAAAAAAGGAAACATCTTAGGGGCAAGGACCTACGAGTATTTCTTGTATATAAACGGATTTCTCGGCACATTTTTGCTGGGAGCCGCAGTTGCCACATTTTTCACAGGCAGTAATTTTGTAAGAGATGCCTACAATCTATCAACATGGCAAACTCCTTTTTACGGCATTGAAATTCTTTTCAATCCGGTGAATCTTTCACTTGGATTTGCTGTTATGTTTCTGTCACGAATTCTTGGTGCATTATATTTAATCAACAATGTGAGTCACGACACAATTGTGCAGAGAGCTCGCAAGCAGGTAAAAATAAACACATTGCTGTTTCTTCCTTTCTTTTTATTCTTTCTTTTCAAGATACTGACCATGAATGGATACGCATATGATCCCTTGACAAAAGAAGTATTTCTGGAACCATACAAATACCTTAATAACTTTCTTCAAATGCCTGTGGCACTGATACTTCTGTTGCTGGGAGTTGTGGGGGTGCTCTACGGCATATTTATCAGCGGCATTAAAAACAGCATAAAAGGAATCTGGGCTACTGGTTTTGGGACTTTTCTCACAGTATTGTCATTGTTTTTTGTTCTTGGATACAACAATACAGCCTTTTATCCTTCTTCAGCAAATCTGCAAAGCTCGCTTACCATTGAAAATGCCTCTGCAAGTCACTTCACGCTTACATATATGAGTTATATTTCTCTGCTGTTGCCGGTGATTTTATTTTATATCTACATTGCATGGCGCGCCATTGACAAACACAAAATGAAGGAAGAAGACCTACAGGCATCAGAAGGCGATGAACACACCTATTAATTTAAAAAACAAGCACTTATGAAACATATAGCATCAATTTTGTGGCTTATCAGTTTTCCGGTAATGATTTATCTTGTTTATCGTGCATGCCTCATTGCACTGAAAATTTTCAACAGGAACAACACTGACAGCAAGCAAGCTTAGCAAGGAAAAACTGCTTTTTTATGAAGAACAGTTTCTTTTCAAAGTTGCATGAATGGTATTTTGTTTTGGTATTAATACCGAATTGCTATCAAGATGTTTAATATACTTCGCTTCGCTCGTATATTAAAGTTGATAGTCAATTGGCATTAACTAAACCTGCTACAAGATTTCACTCCGTTCATCTTGTTAGCGGTTTAGTATTAACAAGCGAATCTGCCACATGGGTTTCCCTGGTTGATTTACGTCTTTCGTTTTGATTTCAGGCTGAAAGCCTGAGTTTATTAAGCCAGATTAGTCATTAGAAGTTTTGCGAACTAATGACTTAGCTGGATTTATCCTCGAATTTGGCAAGTGGTCTAATTAATTAAGTTTTATCATAACAAATTCGGGAGTTCAGCCTGAGGTGGAGCGAAGAGACACCTCAGGGAATGAGAAACAACAATTTATAGCGCCCTAAAGGAGCAGCTTAAAGAAAAGGTATTTTTTCTGATATTTCCACCATATTAAGCTGCTCTTACAGAGCGACATGTTAACGTTTTCCTTTTTCCCGAAGCGGCGCTTCGGGCTGAATTAATTCAGGCTTTCAGCCTGATTACACATAACCTGCCAAACTAATTGAGAAGAAAAATAGGAAGCCAAGATTATCAGTAGCCGAATAAAACATTTTGCCAATTCCGTTTTTGTTTTCGTAAATTGCTATAAGCCCATCAGGTGCAAATATATAATTTCGCGATTTGTGGTTGTGGTTCCGTCAAAAAATGTTTCTTTTTCGCAGTTGAATGAATGGTATTTTGTTTTGGTATTAATACCGAATTGCTATCAAGATGTTTAATATACTTCGCTTCGCTCGTATATTAAAGTTGATAGTCAATTGGCATTAACTAAACCTGCTACAAGATTTCACTCCGTTCATCTTGTTAGCGGTTTAGTATTAACAAGCGA
>CAZGIW010000085.1:0-16833 GCA_964526285.1 uncultured Bacteroidales bacterium
ATTATTAATAAAATTAAACAAAAAAATCATTTTGCAAAACTAATGGCTTGTCGAATTGCACTTCGGCAGGCACTTCGGCTAGCTCAGTGTGGCACTCAGTGTGGCACTCAGTGTGGCACTCAGCACAGCGTCTAAAGGGGAACTCGCTGAAAATCAAATATATAAACTTTGTTAAGTCGTAGATTTTCGTTACCGGTGTCTGAGTGTTTTTCTTCCGGGCGTTTCGGTACTTTCACCGGTGTCTGAGCAATGCAAGCATTGTTAACTCCGTCGAAATAAGCCTGTCGAAGTGCTTGTCGAGCCATGATTAAGGGGTCAGGCGCGGAAATTAAATCAAAAAAAAAAAAAAAATACAACTAATAATCAATCAAGGTAAAGATTATCAAATAATGCAGTGTGTATTTTTCAGGAATCTAAAAAAAACTTTCACTTTTTTTTGTTTGTTTGAAAAAAATTCTTTTATTTTGAAATCCCTCTTTAAATTAAAGATATGCACTTCAACATATCAATTTCTGTCAAAGCAATATTCAGATTTTTGAATATCAAACGTCGTGACGAATTTTAACGTCCCTGTTTACTGTTATCTCTTTTTAATTTTTTTAAAACATTTTAAATATCAGTATATTATGGAATATCCTTTTGCAGAATCATATAAAATAAAAATGATTGAGCCTCTGTACAGAAGCTCAAGACAGGAAAGAGAAGCCTGGATAAAAGAAGCAAAATACAATTTATTTAAACTACGCAGCAATCAAGTATTTGTTGACTTACTTACAGATTCGGGAACAGGTGCAATGAGCGACAAACAATGGTCTGAAATGATGCTGGGCGATGAAAGCTACGCAGGAGCATCTTCATATTACAAAATGAAGGAAGCCATTCAAAGCATATTGGGATTTCCAATGTTTTTGCCAACACATCAGGGCAGGGCTGCTGAAAATGTTTTGTTTTCAGCAATGCTCAAAGATGGAGACATCGTTCCGGGCAATTCTCACTTTGACACAACAAAAGGGCATATTGAATTTCGTAAAGCAAAAGCAATAGATTGCACCATTGACGAAGCCTTTGATACGGATATAATTCATCCATTTAAAGGAAATCTCTGTCTCAACAAGCTTTCTAATGTAATTGAAGAATACGGAGCTTCCAAAATCCCTTGTATTGTGGTCACTATTACAAACAACACTTCAGGAGGACAACCTGTTTCAATGCAAAACATGAGAGAAGTGTATCAACTGGCAAAAACATACAATATTCCTGTTGTGTTTGATTCAGCACGCTTTGCAGAAAATGCATACTTTATCAAACTGAGAGAAGATGGATATGCTGAAAAAACAATTAAGGAAATCGTACTCGAAATGTTCAGTTATGCCGATGTCATGACCATGAGCAGTAAAAAGGATGCCATTGTGAATATGGGGGGATTTATTGCCTTGCGCAATGAGGAACTATACCAAAAGGCAAGTGTGTTTAATATTGTATATGAAGGCTATATCACTTACGGTGGTATGTCAGGACGAGACATGAATGCTTTGGCTGCAGGACTTGATGAGGGAACAGAATTCAGCACCCTTGAAACAAGAATTAAACAGGTTGAATATCTGGGAAATCGTCTTTTGGAATGGGGTATTCCCATTCAGCAACCCATTGGAGGTCATGCAATCTTTGTCAATGCTAAAAAATTCCTTTCTCATGTTCCTGTTGAGCAATATGTTGCACAGGCTCTTGCTGTTGAATTATATCTTGAAGCGGGAGTTCGTGGTGTTGAGGTGGGCACTCTGCTTGCCGATCGTGACCCTGAAACAGGACTTGACAGATATCCGAAACTTGAATCACTGAGACTGGCCATTCCAAGACGCGTTTATACAAACAACCATATGGATGTGGTGGCAGTGGCACTTAAAAACATCTGGGATCGACGCGATGCAATTAAAACAGGATTTCGTATTGTGAAGGAAGCACCGATTATGAGACATTTCACAATTGAACTGGAGAAAATTTGATAGGCAGATTTCAAAAAAAAATTATTACAGAATTGAGCAACATGAATTCTAAAAGATTTACTGTTTCTGATTATTTTAAGCAAGTCTCAGTGATTCATTATGCTCTTCTCATGGGAGTTCTGTTTTTTATTGCATTATCGGTGTTTCTCACAGCCTCGGATTACATATCTCCAGTTGAAGAAGATATACAAACATTGGTTTTGGTTGGTTGTTCAGCATTATTTCTGGGCGGAATGGTTATTGTTTTTGCAATAACTCAAAGAAAGTTGAAAGAACTGAAGAGTAATGTTTTCGGGTTGCTTTCAAAGCTGACACACTACAGGGCAATTCTGATTCTTAGGGGTGCTTTGTGTGAATTGATCGCTTTTGCCATAACTTTGGTTTATTTGCTAACAGCTATTCATTTTGTATTGATAATTGCTGTTTTATCCTTTGCTGTATTGTTTTTTGTAAGGCCAACCAAAGAACGTCTTATTCGTGAACTGCAACTGGACAGTAAAGAAATCGAAGTGATTTACAATCCCGATGCTGAATTATGAAAATGCATAAGCTTTTTTAGTGGCAGAAACAGCTAAAACAATGGATTCGCCACGTTTCAGGCTGAAAGCCTGAATATATTTCAGCCTGAGGCAACGCCTCAGGAAAAAAGCAAATCTAATATTAAGTTTTTTGGCATGTAAATTTGCTCGAAGATGCAAATTTCACTTGTAGTGAGCCCGTCGAACTATGACAAAAACACATAAAGAACGGAGCAAGAAAAAAAGTTTTTGATTCCATGTGGATGACTATTCCCCCTTTCTCAAACATACACCTTCACGAATTTCAAAACCCTTTGAATCAGGAATAATGTAAACATACTTTTCAGGTTCTGTTGCCATGTAATAGCAAATTGATTGCTCATCTTTCGCAATTGCAATGTTGCGTTTCGAAGCATATGAAAGCCAGATAACCCAGGTAATTTGCTGGTCTTCAGTAGGAGCACAAAAAACTGAAACATCTTTTTCAACATTTTTACTGATATAGTTGGCCATTTCAACAACCACAGGATCAGGCTTTTGGAGTAATGACGCTTTTTTGGAAAACACAAACCCCGACCATACAACAGAACCTGAAACAATCACTATTGTAAAAATTTTAAGTGTTTTGTTCCTAAAACCTTGTGACAATTCAAACAAAACAGGAACAGATAGAATTGTAAGTGGAATAACCCATTTTGCAATGTAGATATAGTGAGTTACGGTGGCACTGAATAATGCAAGAAAATAAAATCCGCAGGAAAGCAGCATGATATTGACTATTGTTTTTTTCTCGGTTGAAAAAACTCTAGCTTTTCTTCGGAAAATATCTGCTAAAAATATTACAAAAAATAAAACGCCCACACCCTTGAATAATTCGGCTGTTTGTTTGAGCAGAAGCAAATATGACTGAGGGTTGAGATATGAATATCCCATATCTGTATAGGTATCTCCAAAGAAACCACTTCTTTCAACGTATCTTATGCCCAACGCTTTGACAAATGTTTGAACATCTGTAAGTTGAATGTGCTGCACTGCAAATAATGTGACAGCAACAGCTACTCCGGTTCCCATTGCAAGAAAAGGCTTAAGTAAAGTATTTCTGTTTTTTTTGCAAAGCACAATCAGTACAAATATTGCAATCACCATAAACAAGGATAGCCATTCGCTCAATGCAAATAAAAAACCTGAAACAAATAGAATTAGTAATGTTTTTACAGCAGGTTTTTTGTTTGCTGTAAGTACCTTGGTCAGATAATACAAACAAATCATAAAAAACATCTGTCCCAGTGATTCGGCAAAAAAATGAAAGGTAGTGAGATAAAGAATTACAGGATGAAACGTATACACAATTATTGCAAAAAATGAAGCAAGATTGGCGTATGGTTTGTTTTTTAAGAGCAATTGCAAGGTAAAAAACAAAAAGTAAACAGTAACAAGTTGTGTCAATAGGGCTAGCCAGG
Source organism: uncultured Bacteroidales bacterium (assembly GCA_964526285.1). Lineage (GTDB taxonomy): Bacteria > Bacteroidota > Bacteroidia > Bacteroidales > DTU049 > CAYMAZ01. The sequence goes on from CAZGIW010000085.1 coordinate 3,982, forward strand.
TAAGAAAAAGATTGTTGACATGAATTCTTCCTCCGGCAGAAAAAAACCACACAAGAGACTGCGAAAGCGGTGGGTGAGAAATATAGTAATTAAACCCTTCTTTGTCCACCAATCTTTTGTAGTAGGTGATGTGCTTATCACCTGGGTTTTCATAAGTATGTTTCATTGCAAAATTCGACACACAGGGACCTTCGTTTTTCCATATATCAATAGTTTGCAACATAAAAATATGAGCAACATTATTAACAGGTGTGGTATCGGTCACATAATACATCCTAAATGGAATACTCAATGCCCACAAAAGCAAAGGCAAAAAAACAAGGAATTTGCTTTTATTTTTCATGCTTTCCAAATTATTCCAGATGAGGTGTCACGGCTTGCACCAGTAACTGAAGACAGCACATTGATTTTTTCCTGAATGCGTCTGAGTCCAAGAAAAGCAAAAATGATGGCTTCTTTAAACTCAATTATTTGTTTTTCAGGAAGAACAATTTGTGTTGATGTATGTGTTCTGATACAATCAAGCAAAAAAGCATTCAATGCACCTCCACCTGTAACCAGACAGGTTTTAATGTTGAAGTCATTCATCACCTGTGCAATGCTGATAGCTGCATACTCTGTAAATGTTCTCAGAAGGTTAAAAATGCTTGTGTCAGTGTTGTGAAGAATTGGATTTATGTGTTGTTCAACCCACTCTCTGCTTAGTGAAACTTTATGTTTTGACTGATTGTTGTTGATTTGAATAAGATTTGACAATAAATCTGCATTTATTTTTCCTGAGGCAGCCATATTTCCGTTCATATCAAACTCATGACCTTTATTTTTTGCAAGGGAATTGAGAACAATATTGACAGGACTGATATCAAAAGCTGTTACTGGTTTGTTCTTAATAATTGAAATATTTGAAAATCCTCCCAAATTCAGTGCTGCATCATATTGATTAAAAAGATGAATATCTCCAAAAGGAACAAGTGGAGCTCCCTGACCCCCCTGTGCAACATCGGCTGTTCGAAAATCACACACAGTGTTGATTCTTGTTTGTGCAGCAATGACAGCTCCATTTCCAATCTGCACGGTAAGTTGTTTTTCGGGCTGATGGATGACAGTATGTCCGTGACTGGCAATATAGTGGGGAGTGATTTTGAATTTATCTGCCAGATGAAGTATTTGCTTCCCTATGAAATTACCGAATTCGTTGTGTAGTTTTGAGAATTCCACAGCATCGAGCAAATGTGCGGTGCCCAATTTTTTTCTCAAATCATCATCATATGCAATGGTTTGCGCAGCAAGTATCTCAAAGTCGTATTTTTCGTTTTCACAAAAAAAACGACAGAAAGCCACATCCAGACCATCCAGAGATGTCCCGGACATAATGCCTGCTATAACAATTTGTTGTTGCTTATTCATTACAGAAGATCAATTATTTTTTCAAGCGCATTTGCTCTGGAACCTTTTATAATAATGTATGAATCGTGCAAATCTTGTTTTAATTTCAAATGCTCATATAAATCATTGCTATTATTAAAAAAAATAAACCCACTGAACTGTTCTTCAAAACATTTGAATTCATTTCCCACCAGCATTACTGCTTCTAAATGGGCATTTCGGAGTTTTTCCAAAACAGCAAGGTGTTCTTCTTTTCCAAATTTCCCAAGTTCTTTCATTTCTCCTATGATTGCATATTTTGGCTTTCCCTCCATAAGAAAAAATTCCTCAAGAGCAAGATTCATGCTTGATGGATTAGCATTGTATGCATCAAGAATCACAGAATTGTTATTGTGGGTTAGAACAAACTGACTTCTGTTATTTTGAGGTTGATACTCTGCAATAGCTTGTACAATATCATCTGGCTGAACCTGAAAATGAATTCCTGCAGCAACTGCAGCTAAAGCATTATAAATATTGTATGCCCCAAATAATTGTGTTTGTTGTTCATAATCACTGCCATTATATGACCATCTGAAATTAAGAAAAGGCACATTGCTGATAATTTCACTCTGAATATTGCCTGAATTTGTTCCATAGGTAATACAAATTTTATTCCCTGCTGCCTTCACAAGTTTCACATCATCAGCATTGACTATGATTCCTGTTCCATTATCAATCACATAGTTATATAATTCGGTTTTTGTTTTAAAGACAGATTCCGGAGACCCGAATCCCTCAAGATGAGCTTTTCCAATATTTGTAATAAGGGCATAGTGAGGTTTTGCAATATTTGAAAGAAAATCAATTTCTCCCTGATGATTTGCACCCATTTCCACAATCAGAATTTGGGTGTTTTTATTTGCAGTTAAAATTGTAAGAGGAAGACCAATATGATTATTGAGATTCCCTTTCGTATATGTGACAATATGTTTACTTTGAAGCACCTTCACAACAAGTTCTTTCGTTGTTGTTTTGCCATTACTACCTGTAATTGCAACAACCGGACAATGAAGCTGTTGTCTATGCCATTTTGCCAGATTGACAAGTGTTTCCTGCACATTTTCCACCAAAACACATCTGTCATCAGTCATAAAACGATTATCATCAATCACAGCACAGGAAGCTCCTTTTTCAAGTGCATTTTGAGCAAATTTATTTCCGTCAAACAATTCTCCTTTAAGAGCAAAGAACATTTGATTTTTTTCAACATTTCTGGAATCAGTTGTCACACCTGAGGATTTCAAAAATTTATCATATAATGTTTTCATACATAAAGATTGTAAAACAAGAATGTGAAATTACAAAAAAAGCCGGTTAAAAACCGGCTTTTTTTTTGAAATATTTTTTTTATTATGATTAGAATCCAAATGGGCTTCCAACTCTGTCCATAGCACATCTAAATCCGATAAAATCAGTGGAAAGCTCCTGATCAAGATATCTTCTGGTTCCGGGGCTAAGCCAATATGCTCTGTCTCTCCATGAACCACCTTTATAAACTCTGGCTTTATTGTTAATCATAGAGCTGAATCCATATTCATACATCAACTTATTTCTTTGTTCTTCTTCAAGATACATTTCATCATAATAGAAAACACTGGAAGTATAATCACCGTCAAGATAATCTCTGTTATCTGAATATCTGTAATTTCTTCTATGAGCAGATTCTTCAGCAGTTACTTCTCTCCACTGAATGCGACCGAGTGAATCTTTTTCAGCAATCAATCCATCTTCATCAAGAACTTTGGTCATAAACTGATTTCCACGATGAGGTCTGAAATCGGTTAAATCTTCATGAGAAAGTGGACGATATACGTCAAGCACCCATTCGCTTACATTACCACCCATATGATAGAGTCCATAATCATTAGGCCAATAGGAATAAATTGGCGCAGTAATATCTGCAGCGTCATTGAGATTTCCAGCAACACCCATATTATCACCTCTTCCGCGTTTAAAGTTTGCTACAAAATCACCCATGTTCGCATTTGCATCTGTTCTAAGCACATGCCCATTCCATGGATAAATTCTTCTTTCAATAACACGTTCAAACAAAGTATTTCCGATAAGTCCAAGTGCTGCAAATTCCCATTCAGCTTCAGTTGGTAGTCTGTATTTAGGAAGCAGGATTCCATCCTCCATACGAACTTTACGTGTTCCGGCTCCACTGGGATTAAGATCATACAAATCATTTTTCACCAAACCTTCATATTGTCCTGTCAGATAAGCATCGGTATTGAAGTTTTCTTCATTTTGTTGATTGGGATCAACACGAAGAATTCCCTCGCGGATAAGTATATACTCATTTACTCTGTCAGATCTCCATGAGCAGTATTGGTTTGCCTGAACCCAACTAATTCCTACAACAGGGTAGAAATTATATGCTGGATGTCTGAAATAATATTCAACATAAGGTTCATTGTAAGCCAATCTGTCTCTCCACACAAGAGTATCAGGGAGTGCGGCATCGATGACTTCAGGATAGTCTAATCCAAAAACACGACCCAACCAATAGAGATACTCTCTATAATCAACATTAGAAACTTCTGCCTGATCCATGTAGAAGGAAGATACTGTCACACGTCTTGGGATATTATCCCAATTATACATTACTTCCTGTTCAACACGACCCATAACAAAAGTCCCACCTTCAATAAGCACCAGACCGGGGCCTGTTTCCTGCTCATCATAGGGTACAACTTCAAAACCACCCCATTTGGAGTCGTTATAAAACCACGCTGTAGTTCTTGAACGTTCCCGGTAACATGATGATAACATGAGAATTACACCGAGAAGTAACATGCTTTTTTTGATTAACCTGCTGTATTTCATATCTGAAGTATTATTCAATAATTATATAACTATATTTTCTTTTTTCTATTGTTTAAAACGAAGGACAACTGATTGGCCTAACTCTTTTGGTTTGCTGAGGACACTCAAACTGGAATGTAATTGAAAACTCATGGGAGCCTCCTGAAGCATTTGTCAGCCTTGACACTGTTAAATCGTAGCTGTATCCAAATTTAAATGTTTCCTGCTGCAAACCGATGAGAAAAATCATTGCATCGGGATTATTGCTGGCTGCCTTGTAGAAAGCTCCGGCATGCCTATACCAAAGCCCCCCAACAAAAGGATATTTATTAAGATACAACCCAAAGTTCAGCTGCTGAAAATCTTCCTGCTGCATATACATAATGTTTGGAGAAATGGTTGTTTCTTCTATGGTTCGTCTTCTGGCACTTGACCCTTCAATACTGATAATAGTTCCCACATGTCCTGTAAACCTGATTGGCATTCTTGAAGTAGAAATAAAGGCTTCATTAGGTCTTGTAAGATGATGTGCTGCAAATCCAAAGAAGAATTTTTCACCTGAGCCAACAAATCCTGCAGAAAAATCAGCAAATGATTTTCTTAGTTCATCTGGAAGGGTTTCTGTTGTATTTAAAACAGGTCCCCATTTTGGATCAAACTGATCAGGGAAACGCAGTTTATCCCATTCAAGACTTCTCTGAAAATATGTGGCCTGAAGTGCAGCATTGATTGAGAAGTTTCTGGAAACTTCAAGTCGATAGGAATATATTCCGCTTACTTGTGTGGTATTTAAAATCCCTGCTCCTGCTCTATCAGTATTTACAAGAATTCCAATGCCGCCGTTAAGATTGTGTACATGCTGGTCATATGACGCATTGTAAGTGACATAAGTGCCCAAAATAGAAGGCCATTGATTTCTGAAATTCAGAATAAGTCTCGGACAAATTACTGAACCAGCCATTGCAGGATTCAGATACAAGGGATTAGCATAAAACTGCGAAAAATGAGGGTCCTGAGAATACCCCTTTTCTGTAAAAAACAGAAACCCAACTATTAAAAAGAGTCCTAACCTTTTTATCATTTGCTTATTTATTTGAGACAAAAGTAAACAATTTTCATTATATACATAAAAAAAAATTAAAACATGATAAAAAAACTTTGATTTTTAATACATCCCCATGTAAGTCTTTTGTCATGCCACTGACTTTTATACTTTGTTTTTTTTCTTTTGTTACACAATTTGTGTATTTTTTTTTGACTGAAAAAATAAAATTCGGAAATTTGCGTTTTGGATCATACCACATAGAAAACCTCTATTTATGCACAATCTACTTCTCCGGCTGTTTTTGCAGTTTATTATTCTTTCTGTTTTTTCCATCAATGTCTTTTCGCAGGACATTAAAATTAACATCAGTTGGAGTGAACCTGTTATTATTTATTCAGACAGCAACCAAGTTATTAAATCTTTTTGGTTTGAAAATGCTAATCCCGGCTCAAACATTATAATACCTGAATACAAACAAAAAATTGGAGTTACTGACCCTTATATAAAACTTCAACCTGTTTCTGCCAATGAAACCTACGTATCACTGACACAAAACGAGCTCATAATTTATGAACAGTCAGGTTTTCAGGCAGATACAAACATAGTGTTCAATATCAAACACTCTGTCATACGTAAAGAGCAGCACACTTATCTTTCTTTTTATCCTTTCAGAAAAAATCCTGTAACAGGAAAAATTGAAAAACTTATTTCTGCAGACATTTATCTTGAAGTAAGTTTTTTAGATGAAAATCATTTTCAATATCGCATAAAGACTGAAAAAACAACCCAGTCAGTGTTATCCTCAGGTACTTTTTACAAAATTTCGGTTTCACAGCCAGGAATTTATCGGCTAACATCTCAAAACCTAACAGAAATGGGCATTGATGTAAGTACATTGAACCCAAAAAACATACGAATTTACGGTAATGGCGGACAAATGCTCCCTGAGGACAACAGTACTTCAAGAGTTGATGATTTATTTGAAAACGCTGTTTATGTTCATGGGGAAGATGACAATTCTTTTGATGCAGGAGATTACGTTTTATTCTATGCTCCCGGACCTCATTCCTGGTCGTGGGATTCAATAACCCGGGAATACACATATACTGTTAATAAGTATAATGATAAGTCATATTATTTTTTAACTATTGATAAGGGTGCAGGAAAACGAATAGTATCACAGAATCACATGTCTGAAACTCCATCTGTTACTATTTCAACATTTCTGGACAGAGCAGTTCATGAAAACGAAACCTATAATCTTATTAAAAGCGGAAAAGAATGGTATGGAGAAGAATTTGACATTAGTTTAAGTCAGAGTTTTTCTTTTGGTTTCAGCAGTATTGTTGCTGATTCATGTATGAAAGTGCGGGTTCACATGGTTGCCAGAGCATCTGCAGCCACTTCTGCCACTGTCAGTGTAGGATCAAACCAAACCACCATTGGTTTTTCAGGCACTACTGGCTATACATCAGATTATGCAAAGACAGCAACAGCATATATTTGCGCAAATCCCTCAGCATCTTTCAATGTAAACATATCCTATAACAAAAACAATCTCAATGATGCCAAAGCATGGCTAAACAAAATTACAGTAAACGCGTGGCGACAACTTTCTCTGTCAGGCAATCAAATGCACTTCCGCAATCCTTATATCAATGATCCTGGAAACTTTTGCAGATTCAATCTTACCAGCACTTTCCAGCCCATTGTGTGGGATATTACCAACCCGTTGGAACCCTTTCATATTCAGGGCGAGTTTGCAGGCAGTACTTATAGTTTTCTTAATCATGCATATGAAGGAAAAGAATATATTGCACACAACGGTCTCAGTTATCTGACACCATCTTTTGAAGGCACTGTATCAAATCAAAACCTTCATGGACTACCTCAGGTAGATTATATCATTGTTTCTCACAGCCTCTTTGTGGATGAAGCCATCAGCCTGGGTCAGTTTCACAATGATTTGAATAACCTTTCATTTGTGGTTGTTACTCCCCAAAAAATTTACAATGAATTCTCTTCAGGGTCTCAGGATCCATCTGCAATAAGAGATTTTGTTAAAATGTTTTATGACAGAGCAACTTCTGATGCAGATATGCCAAAATACCTGCTCCTGTTTGGGCGTGCCTCATATGATTACAAAAACAGAATTTCAGACAACACCAATTTTGTTCCTACTTTTCAAAGTATTGAATCTTTGAGGCCAACCGATTCATATGCTTCTGATGATTTTTTTGGTCTTTTGGATGATGGTGAAGGAAACAACTGTGATGGACATCTTGATATTGGTATCGGCAGAATCCCTGCAAAAACAGAAGAAGAAGCACAACAAATGACAGCGAAGATTTTCAGATACCATGAAAAAACAAATTCTACCGGATTTCAAAACACCTGTGATTTTATTCAAAACATCCCCAATCTTTCTGATTGGAGGAATTGGATTACTTTTCTCAGTGATGACGGAAACGGTAATCTGCATTTCAATCAGTCTGAAGGAATCTCTTTTAATCTTGGTAACTCATATAAACATCTGAATATTGACAAAATTCATCTTGATTCATACCCTCAACTAAGTACACCTGGCGGAGAACGCGCTCCTTCAGTGAATGAAGCCATCAACAGAAGAATGTATTTGGGTTGCCTTATTATGAATTACACTGGTCATGGTGGTGAGGTTGGTTGGGCACATGAAAGAATTCTTGAGTTGTCTGATATCAACGGATGGGAGAATTATTATAACATGCCTCTGTTTATCACAGCAACATGTGAATTCAGTAGATTTGATGACCCACAAAGAATTGCTGCCGGAGAAATGGTTCTTACAAACCCAAATGGTGGTGGTATTGCATTGTTTTCAACAACGCGACTTGCCTATTCAAGCTATAATGAGAATATAAACAGGAGTATTTATAAGGTCGCTTTTGAAAAAACAAATTCTGTTTATCCAACTTTGGGTGAAATTCTCAGTTTTGCGAAAACAGACAATGGATCAAATCAGTTTATCAGAAACTTTATTCTCCTTGGAGATCCGGCAATGAGACTTGCATATCCACAGCATCAGGTTGTTACTACAAAAATTAATGGTAATGATGTAAATATTTATACCGATACTGTTTCTGCATATAGTTTTGTTACTGTTGAGGGTTACATTGCAGATGAATTAGGGAACAAGCTCACAGGATTTAATGGAGTCATTACTCCTACAGTTTTTGACAAACCATCACAATTATCAACACTGGGTGCTGATTCAGAAAGCTATCCTTCTACTTTTTATTTACAAAAAAACATTATTTATAAAGGTAAAGCAAGTGTTGTGAATGGTGATTTTTCTTTTTCTTTTTATGTTCCACGAGACATCAATTACTCCGTGGGGCAGGGAAAAATTAGCTATTATGCTGAAAACGGAGAAACTGATGCCACAGGTTATTATAATGGATTCTATGTAGGCGGTCCTGAGAATAATATTTTTTCAGACAATACCGGGCCAGAAATCAGATTGTATATGAATGACACCACATTCGTAAACGGAGGAACAACAAACGAAAATCCTGTTCTCATTGCTTTGCTTTATGATGAAGCAGGAATAAATACCATGGGTTCAAGCATCGGACATGATATAGTTTCAATTCTTGATAATTCAGGTGAAATCATTGTTATGAATGATTATTATGAAGCTGAACTTGATTCATACCAAAAAGGTAAAGTTGTTTATCCCTTTTACAATCTTGAAGAAGGAATTCATGCAATTTATTTTAAAGTATGGGATGTGTTCAACAATTCATCAGAAGCTGTTCTCTCGTTTTATGTCTCTCTTTCTCATGAAGCTGTCATCAGAAAACTCATGAATTATCCCAACCCGTTTACTGATTATACTGATTTCATTTTTGAACATAACCAATCATGCGCTCCTTACAATGTGAAAATTGATATTTTTACTGTGACTGGTCAATACGTTTGTACTGTTGAATCCGAACAGGAGTCTCTTGGATATTCTTCTGAACCTTTAAGATGGCATGGGTTGTCCAGCAATGGAGCACCTCTTGCTTCCGGAGTTTATGTTTATACACTCTCAGTTACAACATGTGAAGGAGTAACCGCTCAAAAAAGTAGCCGACTAGTCATTATAAAATAATTTCAGTCAAACAATATGTTTTAATAAAAATCGTTAATTTTGCACTCTCAATTTTGGAAAAAATATGAAAACCGAAAAAAAACAAATGTTACCAAAAGTTTTACTTGTTGTAGTTTGTGTAGTTGCGAGTACTTTTCAAACTGCTTTTGCACAACCCAACTACAATGAAATACTTGGAAATAAACTTAATGCTGTCACCACTTCAGTTCCTTTTCTGCTCATTGCACCTGATGCAAAAGGTGGAGCCATTGGTGATGCAGGGGTAGCAGGAGCACCTGACATTAGCTCTATGCATTATAATCCTGCCAAGTATGCGTTTATGGAAAATGAATTTGGTGTGGGCATGTCATACAGTCCATGGCTCAGAGGCCTTGTCAATGATATCAGTCTTGCCTATCTTTCAGGCTATAAAAGAATAGATCAAAACCAAACAATCGGTGCATCACTCAGATATTTTTCACTGGGAGATATTATTTTTACAGATAAAGATGGCGAAGTCATCGAGAAGTTTAAACCCAATGAATTTGCTATTGATATTGCCTATGCAAGAAAGTTTTCAGACAACATTTCTGGTGCCATTGCCTTTCGCTATATCAATTCAAATCTCACAGGTGGTATTTTTGTCAATGGAGCTCAATCAAAAGTGGGACAATCAGTTGCCGGTGATGTGGCTTTCTTCTATACCAAAGAAATCAACTATGGAGAAACTCCAGGAAATTTTGCTTTTGGAGTGAACATCTCTAATATTGGAATGAAAATTTCTTATACAGAAAATCTTGACAAAGATTTCATACCAATCAATCTGAAGCTGGGACCAGCTTTTACTTTTGATTTTGATGAATACAACACACTGGCTTTTATGTTTGACATTAACAAACTTCTTGTTCCCACACCACCAGTATATGCACGTGACAGCACTGGAAAGCCTATCAGGGATAATGACGGCAACTATTTGGTTGCAGAAGGAAAAGACCCCGACCGTTCTGTTGTGTCAGGCATGTTTGGTTCGTTCTCAGATGCCCCCGATGGTTTTGAAGAAGAGATTAAAGAATTCAACTATTCTGTTGGACTTGAATATTGGTATGATCAACAGTTTGCCATCCGTGCAGGGTTCTTCTACGAACATCCGCACAAGGGAAACCGCAAATATGTCACTTTGGGTGCCGGATTCAGAATGAATGTATTCGGGCTTGATTTTGCATACCTCATCCCACTTGAACAAAAACATCCACTGGAAAACACACTGAGATTTACCCTCACATTCGACTTTGAAGCTTTCAGGGAACTGGGAAAATAGCAGAATGAAAATTCGCACAGGCATTGGTATTGATGTTCACCGGTTTGAAAAAAATCGGGAATTTTGGCTTGGTGGTGTAAAAATAAATCATCATTCTGGTCTGACAGGACACAGTGATGCTGATGCACTGATTCATGCAATCATTGATGCTATGCTGGGGGCCGCAGGACTAAAGGATATTGGAACATACTTTCCTGACAACGACCCGGGATTTCACAATATTCGAAGCACAAAACTACTTGAAGAAGTTGTGAACATAGTTAATCAGAATTATCGAATCGGAAATATCGATGCTGTTATCTGTCTGGAGCAACCAAAAATTTCACCATATATTGATGAAATGAAGCAAGTGCTATCAAAGGTTTTAATGATTCCCTCTGAAGATCTCTCTATTAAAGCAACTACTTTTGAAATGATGGGCTTTGTGGGAAAAGAAGAAGGGGTGCTTTGTTTGGCAAATGTTTTACTAACAGGAAAACATAATTAACATCAATTTTTTATTTATCCAGTTCTTCAGCTTGTTTGAGAATTTCATTGTACTCATCCTTTGAAAGTGTGCTGGTTATATAGTTCATTGGATTGACTTTCTGTCCATTTTTAATCACTTCATAGTGAAGATGAGGACCTGTTGCTGCACCAGTGCGTCCAAGAGTTCCAATTTCCTGACCTCTTTTCACAACATCACCTGGTTTTACCAAAGCCTTTGATAAATGCGCATATAGCGTTTTATATCCATAACCATGATTCACAATTACCACAACACCATATCCCTGCATTCTTCCGCCTGCATCTTCTACTACACCATCTCCGGTAGTATAAATGGGTGTGCCAGGTTTCCCTGCAAAATCAACTCCACTGTGAAAACTGTAAATACTTCTGTTAAAAGGATTTCGTCTCCAGCCAAATAAGGAAGTAATTCTGATTTTTTCTTTTGATACAGGCATAATTGTAGGAATACTTGCAAGCATTTTTTCCTTATCCCGTGCTGCCTTCTCAACTTCTTCAAATGAACTGAACTGTACCTGCATTTTTCGCAATATGAAATCAATATTGCTAAGTGAAATCCCCGCTATTGTTGTATTTTCAGAAGCAAAAAAATCTTTATACAAATCAGAACCACCTACTCCCGCTGTCCTCATATCATCATCAAGGGGAGGAAGTTCATAAATTACACGATAAGTATTGTCATCAAGATCCTCAACTTTGCTCATCGCATCCATGACAGCATCAATACGGGTATTGAGAATTTTATATTTAATCTGATAATTTTCAATCTGTTGCTGAAGTCTTTTTTCAGAGGGAGATTCAAAAACACTAAAAAACAATATTGTAAAAAAAACTCCCAAAATAAGAGAAATAGCAGATCCGCTCAACCATACTTTCCGGTTTTGTATTGCTTTTTCTCCTTCTTGTGAAACACTAAGCTCTTCTAAATCAACGTAATACCTTTTTTTCCCCATAAAAAAACTCTTCCAAACTTTTGCAAAGTTAATAAAATCATGATATACAGACAATTTTTTTTAATTTCGCAGTATTAAAAAGCTGACATGTGAAAAACGAACCAAAGGATAAAAAAGTATTTTACCGTATTGGAGAAATTGCAAACCATCTCAATGTTAACACTTCTTTATTACGATTCTGGGAGAAAGAGTTTGAACGTTTTGTCTGTCCTGAACGCAATAAACGTGGTGTCAGGCTTTATTCATACGATGATTTTATCATGTTTACACGTATTCACACACTTGTAAAAACAGAAGGAATGACACTAAAGGGAGCACGTGAAAGGCTTATTAATGAGAAGAAAGCTCCTTCTGAAAGAGAAGATGTGGTTCACTCACTGACCAAACTAAGGGAATTTTTGGTTGAGCTAAAAAAACATGTAAAGTAAAAAACCACCTTAAAACGACGGCGACATAAGCATTCTCTGTTTTGATGTTTTTGTCTGCACCTGCTTGTTTTTTGGATATCTGACAGAATATTGCATTTCAAATGTCTGTTTTTGTTCAGGAGCCAATTCAAACCTCCAGTGCAGCAAGCCTGTCAACACAAAATGTTCTGCATTTGAAATCTCTTCAACAAATACTTCCTGACTTGTCCAAATTAGTGCGGCAAAAAAAAATTCCGATTTTTCGGATTATA
>CAZGIW010000086.1:0-16818 GCA_964526285.1 uncultured Bacteroidales bacterium
ACTCAGTGTAAAAAAATAGAAAAATTGGATTTGTGAGTTAATGAATTGGTTAATAGGTAATTCGTAGAATTCGATATTCGCTGTTAGTAGAGGGAATTAGTAGTGAAGACAAAAGATAGAAGAATAATAGAATAATAGAATAATTGAATAATAGAACAATAGAACAGTAGAAAGATAGAAGATAGCACTTCGATGCGCTTCGCTTACTCAGTGTAAAAAAATAGAAAAGTTGGATTTGTGAGTTAATGAATTGGTTAATAGGTAATTCGTAGAATTCGATATTTGCTATTTGTAGAGGGAATTAGTATTTAAGACAAAAGAACAATAGAATAATTGAATGTAGAATTTAGGAGTAAGAATAATGAGTGTTCCAAGCATTATCGCTTAATAAATATTTTATTTTTCATATTTTCCGTTTTATTTTTTCTATGATATAAGGAATAAAGGTATAGGTAAAAAGACAAAAGAACCGTTTGCAAGGATAGCGCTTCCCATCGGGATCCCTTTGGGAAAACGGGGGTCATTCGGTATTCGGTTGCCATGCAATGCATGGTGAACTCCGGCGCGTATTATCCTCCGAAGTGAACGAAGGATGGATTCGTTTGCGTCATTCGGTTTGTTCATAGGGGCTTTGATTCGCCGAGGCGAAGGCAACAAAAGCTGGCCTTCATATAGCAAAACCCTTGCGAACATCTTTTTTTATTTTTGATAGTGCTGACCATAAACCCTTTAGGCGCCGTGGTGAGCTTGTCGAACCAGGACAGGGGTAAAGCACGGAATTAAATCAAAAATAAAAAAACGGCAGTTGCAATAAGCTAATAAGGTCAACATCTCTCATAAACTACAGTATTACTAAGGTAATAAGGTTTGATGGCCGAAAATAAATTATTTTCGATTCGTTTCTATGATGATTTTATCATCTGAAATAAATTCCGGATGGTAATGTTAAATGTTTTACCTGATTCGGCTCTGTCAGGCTGAAATCCTGAATTTAATTATTCCAGATTTGTCAATAACCATAGTTTCAAATGACTGTCATTGGCATTATCCCTGCGAAATCATGAGTTTACCCAAAGTGTAATGACAAAAAAAAGCCCGCAATTATTTTTTGCGGGCTTATGTTGGTTATGTAGATTGCTAAACAATTCTTTCCTGTATACGGGCTTTTTTCCCTTTAAGTTTCCTGAAATAGAAAATTCTGGCACGACGCACTTTTCCTCTTTTGTTCACTTCAATACCATCAACAAATGGTGAAGTAATTGGAAAAATACGCTCAACGCCAATATTATTACTCATTTTTCTAACTGTAAATGTTTTATTCATTCCTTTTCCAGCAACTTCAACAACAACACCCTGGTAGTTCTGAATACGTTCTTTAGCTCCTTCAACAATTCTGTATTTTACAGTTACTGTATCACCTGCAGCAAAGGCAGGAAATTTCTTCTGTTCTATTAATTCATTCTCAACAAAGCGAATGGTCATATCCTTATTCATAATGAGAAATTTTATCAGGTTTTCAAATGAGTTTGCAAATATACAAGGTTTTTTTCAATTAGAACACACAAAAACTAAAAATAAATAAAAAAAAAGCACCCGTAGAAAAAATCTTCGGGTGCCCTTCATTATGAAAAAAAACTATTTCACTTCTTCGTAGTCGGCGTCTGTCACGTTATCATCTGCAGTTGAGTTCTCATTGTTTACATTTTCCTCTTGTGCAGTTGAGTCCTTTGGAGCCCCTTGATCTTGTGATGCTTTATACATTTCCTCACTGGCAGCCTGCCATGCCTGGTTCATTTGTTCCAAAGCGGCGTCAATTGCAGCAATATCCTGTGATTTGTGAGCTTCTTTCAGACTTTCAAGAGCAGTTTCAATGGGTTGTTTTTTATCATCAGGAATTTTATCTCCATATTCTTTCAGTTGTTTTTCTGTTTGAAAGATTAAGCTATCAGCCTGATTGATTTTATCAATTTTTTCTTTCATCTGTTTATCTTCTTCGGCATGCGTTTCAGCCTCTTCTTTCATACGTTTGATTTCTTCTTCTGACAAGCCTGAAGACGCTTCAATTCTGATATTCTGTGATTTTCCAGTTGCTTTATCCACAGCCGAAACATTGAGAATTCCGTTGGCATCGATATCAAATGTTACTTCAACTTGAGGCACACCTCTGGGTGCAGGTGGTATTCCGTCAAGATGAAACTTTCCGATAGTTTTATTTTGATTTGCCATTGGTCTTTCGCCCTGAAGCACATGAATTTCAACAGAAGTTTGATTATCAGCTGCTGTAGTAAAAGTTTCCGATTTTTTAGTAGGGATAGTGGTATTGGAAGTAATCAGTTTTGTCATCACACCTCCAAGAGTTTCAATACCCAGTGAAAGCGGTGTCACATCAAGCAGCAGAATATCTTTCACATCACCTGCAAGCACACCACCCTGAATTGCAGCACCAACTGCAACAACTTCGTCAGCATTTACACCTTTTGACGGTGTTTTTCCAAAAAATTCTTCAACAACTTTCTGAATAGCTGGAATTCGGGTACTTCCTCCCACAAGAATCACCTCATCAATCTGATTTGCTGATAATTTGGCATCGCTCAGTGCTTTTCTGCAAGGCTCAATAGTTGCTTTAACCAAATCATCAATAAGCTGTTCAAACTTTGCTTTAGATAATTTTTTAACAAGATGTTTTGGCATCCCATCAACAGGCATAATATAAGGAAGGTTGATTTCAGTTTCTGAAGAACTTGACAATTCAATTTTTGCTTTTTCGGCAGCTTCTTTGAGACGTTGAAGTGCCATCGGATCTTTTCTCAGATCGAGACCTTCATCTTTCAAAAACTCATCTGCAAGCCAGTTGATAATTCTGTCATCAAAATCATCACCTCCAAGGTGAGTATTTCCGTTGGTTGATTTCACTTCAAAAACGCCATCACCCAATTCCAGAATTGAAATATCAAATGTGCCACCTCCAAGGTCATAAACAGCAATTTTCATTTCCTTGTCTTTCCTGTCCATTCCATAAGCAAGTGCAGCTGCTGTTGGTTCGTTTATGATTCTTCGAACAACAAGACCTGCAATTTCGCCTGCTTCTTTGGTGGCCTGGCGTTGTGAATCACTAAAATATGCAGGAACGGTAATAACAGCCTCTGTCACTTCAGTACCAAGATAATCCTCAGCTGTTTTCTTCATTTTCTGAAGCACCATGGCAGAAATTTCCTGAGGAGAATATTGACGGTCATCGATCATTACCCGTGGTGTATTATTGGGTCCCTTTTCAACTTTGTAAGGAACACGCTTCACTTCTTTTGAGAGTCTTTCAAAAGTCTCTCCCATAAATCTTTTTATGGAATATATTGTATTTTGAGGATTGGTAATTGCCTGGCGTTTGGCAGGATCTCCCACTTTTCTTTCTCCGTTTTCTGTAAACGCGACTATTGAAGGTGTTGTACGTTTTCCTTCGCTGTTGGGAATAACAACGGGTTCGTTACCTTCCATAACAGCCACACATGAATTGGTTGTGCCTAAGTCTATTCCTATAATTTTGCCCATATCTGTTTTTTTTTAATTGACGGTTTGCATTTTCAACTTTTATGCCACCTGTACTTTTATGACAAAACTGACAACAATGCAGCCTATATCATGATATTTAGGGCTCCGCTAACTGACAAAAAGACAGAAAAAAATGAAAAAAAATACACCTAATTGTTATTTCCTATCTGAATCTTATTGAAAATTCAGATATTCTGTTGACCCGTTTCTCAGAGAATCTACTGTAAGTGCATTCAGATAATAATTGAGTGTAACCATTCGTTTTGATGAGAAAATGCCAATTCCATTGGTGACATTTGTATATAAAGGTTTATCCTGAATAATTGATCCCGATGGTTTATTGGCGTCCATATATGCGCTTAACTCCAGTGCTCCGGCTGTAATGACCAGCTGAACATCTACCCTGCCATTTTCAGTAAATTTTCCATGATATCTTTTCACATTTGGATTATCAGGAATTCTCTGTTTGACAATATTAAAAAAAGTATATGGGATGTAGGAAAAATAAAGCTCTTCACCTCCAGAAATCCGTTCAGACTTCAATGTGCCAAGATCCCAAACAATTTCATTTATAATAGTATCAGTTGGATTATCAACAAACACATCTCTGTAGTAAAATATAAATTTTGCCTGATATACTTTTCCATTGGGTACTGATTTCATCTCAACAGCGGCCTGATTGTTAAAAATGAAGGACACAAATTTGTTATAGGGGGCTGGTTTGGTAACATTAAAATTTGTTAACAACATGGTTTCTGCCTCAGTAATGTCACCGGTAACAGGATTTTCAATTTTGAGTTTGAAATAATTTTCAGGATCAAAATAAAGAGTATCACTTGAGAGCTCGCTATAAGAATTTATTGAAAATATCTGATCTGACTCAAAATAGTAAAATGGCTGCTGTCCTACACTAAAAACACCTCCGGGCTTTTCCAGAGTATCTGTTAGTAGTGTATAAGTCTTTACCAGTTGATTATTTTTGTTAAACTCCTGCACTGTGACATTAAGCATATAAGGATAATTAGAGCTATCGGCAATAGTGGCTGCCACCATAGCATTATCCTCGGTAAGAAAAGCTCTGTTAATTCTTATGTATTGTCGTTGTTTTGAAGGATCGAGAACTCCATAAACAACATTAATATCTCTGTATTCTGCATTGATTTCAAGTTCATTGTCACATGACCAAAGCATCAGCATTGCAAGAAATGCAAGTACAAATAATTGTGAAATTCGTTTCATTAGTTTCATAATTTAATCTTTTTCTTCTTTTCTAATAGCAGCGTATTGTTTTACAAACACCGGCACATTGTCAGCTCCGATTTTTTTTGCAATAATTTTTTTCTCATTATCAAGGACAAATATCAATGGAGTGGCAAACACATCATAAAGCTCCTGATAATTACCAAGCGCACTTCTGGTTCCGTTGACATTAATAAAATCTTCAATTCCCTTTTCTTTAATTTTTTCTTTCCAGCGTGTCAGACTTGTGTCCGTACAAATTGAATAGACTGCCACACTATAGTCATTATTGTTTTCTTCATAAAAAGCTTTCAGGCTTTCCAGCTCCTTTTTACAATGGCCACAATCGGGATCCCAGAACACCATAATTGTATAATCGGCAACCACAGACCAAAGTTGAATATAATATTTCAGTGTAGTATCAAGCAATGCCATATTTGGAGCAATATTTCCAATAAGAATTGGTCTTAATTTATCAGCTCTGTCAGTAATTTTTTTCAAAAGATTATCCGTTGTCCAAAATGCTTTTCCTGTTTTGTAATAGGTATCAACCATATGTACAAAAACGGCATCATGACCCATGATTTGTGATGTTTCGTAGTGAAATGTAAGAAACCAAACAACATATTTAAATAGTTCGGGTGTGTCTTCGGTTTTGGCAACCAGCCTGTCAATTTCATTTTTCACAGTATCAGGATGCTGAATAATCACCTGACTAATAAAACGTTCCATTCTGGCATGAAATACTGGCGTTCTCACTAATGCATCATCAGTAAAATCCATATACATCCAGTAATTATCCTTGAAATAGTTATACAAATAAGCTGAATCAGGTGTCCCGTCTTCTTTCAAAGGAGGCTCAGGTAATTCAGGGTCTTTGGTAAGAAGAAATATTTTTGACACCAGTGCATCAGGATTGTTTTTTATAAAATCCTCCTTTTTGGCTTGCATTTGAGTGTTTAAGTCTGAAATAAGATTTTTAACAACCGAGAGGGAATCTTCATTCACTCCGGAATATTTATCCTGTAGTTTTTTCAATTCATCAAATCGTTTACCCAGCAATGCCATGTCTTTGTTGTATTCATAAAACAACTGATTTTCTTTTGAACCTGTCACTTTGGTATTATTGAGAAGATCATTGGTGTCAACATCAAAAGTGATTATCTGTTCTTTGTTAATAATAAAATCAATGTGTCTTTTGTTAGGAAACACAATAAAATAAACACCCCTGTCAAGTTTACTATTTTTATTTTCAAATACTGCAGTTCCTTTTTTATCAAAATATGCAGTATCTTTAGAATATTGGAATTTACCATAATAATAGCCAAGATAACAAACTGTATCCTGAAAACCATTTGATTTTACGGTAATTTTGTATGAATTCTGGGAAAACAAAGCAGTGCAGGCAGAAATCATCATTACTACCAGCATCAACATCTTTCGTATTTGTTTATTCATCATCGTCTTCAGTATTTTGATTCTTGTCATAATGCACATAATGCAAGTGATTCATCAGGGTGAGAGTTTTTTTACCCCAACTGTTCACAAATAAAGTTCTGCACATATAAACGGCATTCACTTTTGCATAGTGTGATGGTTTTGAAAAAAGAAACACAAAATCCTTTAAGTCCTGATACATATCTGCCATATTTTCAGCAACTGTTGTGCTTTCTGCTTCAGTGATTCCGGGATTCCAAAAGTAATATAAATTATGTTGTCCAAAGATATTTTTCACAGTATTAAAGATATACTCCCATGACTCTTCAATCACATATCTTTCATTATCTGTTTCCTGGTTGGGTTCAGTAAGAGGAATTAATGACCCCTTGATGTAGAGCAAAGGCAATACGCGCTGCAGGTATTCACAAACATAAGAGAATTCAAATTTTTCAATATCTTCAACAAAAAGACAAAACTCATTGGCCACAGTAATCATTTCAATCACCTGTTTGCTTTGAATAACTGAAGTATCAATTTTTTGATTCACTAAACACATTTTTTTTAGTTTTCGTTCTCCTGTATCTCTTCTTCTTCCATTTCTTTCAAAAACTCAGCCACAAGCTCATCGGGAGATTTTCCTAAAAATCCAAGTGTCGCATTCACATCTTCCCATAAAAAATGATTTGGAAAATCTTTCAAAAACGATTCATACCAATATTTTGCTTTATCAAAATCCTCATATACAGTTTCGTAAACAAATCCAAGAAGAACATAAGCTTCGGGAGTAATCTTGTTATCCGGATATGAGTTAATCAAACGTTCAAGCAAAACTACAGACTGTCCGGGATCGTCAATACTCATGGCAACCCTGGCTCCGTTATACAATACAAATGGAGTAAGTGTATCTTCGGGAAAAGCATCAGCAAACTCAATATATTTTTTTAGCAATTTCCCACCATCAACTTTATCCACCATCATCTGACCTTTAACTTTTTCCTCCAGTTCTTTTATTTCTGAGGTGAGTTTTTCATGCTTGTCAGTACATGCAGACATCATCATGGCCAGCAGAGCAATCAACATAAACAACTTACCAAAAGGGAAGTGGCTTTTGAAAAAAGAACGGAGATATATTATTCTATTCATAATTTATTTGGATTGATATTTTCATAATTTAACTACTTCTTATTTGGAAAAATCATTCTGTAAGTGATATCAACTTCTCCTTTTGAAATTTTGTTAAGTTTTCCCCTGATGAGAGCTTTTTTGAGGGGGCTAAGCCGGTCAACAAACAGAGTTCCTTCAAGATGATCATACTCATGTTGAATAATTCTGCCAATAATTCCCTTGTAAGTCTCTTTGTAAGACTGGAAATTTTCATCCATATATTCAATTTCCACATCAGAAAAACGGGAAACATCTTCATTGATACCCGGGACACTGAGACAACCTTCATTAAACATCCATTCTTCTCCTGATTCATTTAAAATATAAGGATTAATAAAAATCTTCACAAATTCTTTTGCTTCCGGAAAATCATCAGCATATGGACGTGCATCAACAATAAACAGACGAATTGATTTGTTCACCTGAGGTGCTGCCAGTCCAACGCCTTTCGACTCATACATGGTTTCAAACATTTTATCAATGAGATCTTTTAAGTCCGGATAGTCGGGACCGATTTGGGCAGCTTTTTTTTTAAGCGTTGGATGTCCTATAGCTACAATGGGTAACATATTTATATCATTGTTTTTTCAGTTCAAAAAAAGATTGAAGAATAATGGCTGCACTAATTTTATCAACAAGGGATTTATCTCTGCGTTTCATTTTCGGAACACCTCCCATTAGAATTGAATCCATTGCCATTTTGGATGTATATCTTTCATCATGCCTTTCAATGGAAATCTGAGGATATTGTTTTTTCAGTCTTGATACAAAACCTGAAATATGGGGCTCAATAGCTGCAGGAGTTTCGTCTCTGCAAATTGGCTGTCCTACAACAAACAATGAAACGGTTTCATTTTTCAGATAATCAGACAGCCAGTTCATAATCTGACCTGTTTGCACTGTTTCAACTGGAAACGCAAAAATACGTTGCTCATCAGAAACAGCAATACCTGTTCTTTTTAAACCGTAATCAAATGCCATAACTCTTCCTTGTGCATTCATAATTCATTTGCAAAATTACAAAATATTCAGGTTTTTTTTATCTTAAAAATTTTTACAAACCAACAAACAGACAAAAGAATCATTAAAAATGTTGCGTCATTCAATGAACGAAGTACCTGAACAATAAAAAGGTATTCCAAAACAATTTTTCGGCATCATTGAACAATTATTACTATCTTTACAATTCAAATTACAAGATTTTTAAAAAAAAAATATTTTGACTTATGGAAAATTCAGTAACAAATCCCATGCACAGAGAAAAACAACACAAAAAGCAACTCCCCTATTCACTTCCTGTATTCATATTGGGAATAGCATCAATTTCCTGCATATGGTCGGGACTGGGAGGTCTTATTGTTGGAATAATTGCAATGGTTCAGTACAACAAGGCAAAAGACGGATATGGGGAAGATTTCGGGTCATATCATCCCGGCTCAATCAAACGACTTGAAGTTGGCAGAACCCTTGCTCTCATTGGAGTTATAGGTTCAGCATTAGTTTTGCTTGCAACAATCGCCATTGCTGTTCTGATTTTCGTGAATATTTAATTCTTTTTTTATGATTCCTGTTCTTTCTGCTGAACAAATCCGCAGTGCCGATGCTTTTACAATAAAAAACGAACCTGTTTCTTCAATTAATCTGATGGAACGGGCAGCCCGGGCATGCTTTGATGTAATTTTGGACAATTATGACACACAAACACATTTTTTGGTCGTTTGTGGACAGGGTAACAACGGAGGGGACGGACTTGTAATAGCCAGACTACTTCATAATGCCGGATACAAAGCAGATGTGATTATTTTGAAGCTCAAAGAAAAAGGAAGCAATGATTTCGAACATAATCTCGAAAGATTAAAAAAAGAAACCAGTGTAGTGATTCGTGAAACAGACGGAAATGAAAATGCATCAATTTTCAACAATTATCATATTATTATTGAAGCATTATTCGGAACAGGACTTCAACGACCGGTTGAAGGGGATGCAGCAAAACTGATACATCTAATTAACACATCTGAAAAAACTGTAATTTCTGTTGATATTCCAGGTGGTTTGTTTTCTGAAGGAAAAAACACACATATTTCTTTTCAAAACACTGTAATGGCAGATATTACTGTCACATTTCAGGCTCCAAAGCTCTCTTTTTTGCTTCCTGACACAGGGATGTATGTTGGTGATTTTGTTGTACTTGATATCGGACTTGACAACAACTATATCAGGTCTCTTGACACATCATATTGCTATACAGAACAGGGAGATGCAAGAATTGAACAACTTTCCAGACAAAAGTTTTCTCACAAGGGCACATTCGGACATTCGTTGATTATTGCCGGAAGTCGGGGAAAAACAGGGGCTGCTGTTTTGGCTTCTCATGCCTGTCTCCGTGCAGGTTCAGGCATGGTAACTGTTCACGCCCCCTTATGTTCTCTGGATGTTTTGCAAGCTGCAATTCCCGAGGTTATGGTGTCAGTTGATAATAGTGAAGATTACGTGTCGCAACTTCCGGATATTTCACCTTTTCGTGCAATTTGTGCTGGTCCGGGACTTGGCACTGATATAAAAACTTCACAACTGATTAAAAACCTTATACAAAATTCTGGCAATCCGCTCATACTGGATGCTGATGCTCTGAATATCCTTTCTCAAAACAAAACATGGCTTTCTTTTTTGCCTCCCAGTTCAATATTAACACCACATCCGGGGGAGTTTGATCGTCTTTTCGGAAAAACAGACAATCATTATGACCGATTGAAGCTTCAGCAGGCAATGTCTGTAAAATACTCTGTCATTATCATTCTGAAAGGAGCCCATACAAGTATTTCCACTCCATCGGGCAAAGTATATTTTAATTCAACAGGCAATCCCGGAATGGCAACTGCTGGCAGCGGCGATGTTTTGTCTGGAATTATCACAGCTTTATATGCACAGCATCCGGTTCCTCTTTTTGCAGCCATTACAGGAGTTTATCTGCACGGACTTGCAGGAGATTATGCTGCATCAGAAAACGGACATCTCAGCATGATTGCCGGAGATATTATTCTCAATCTGAGCGATGCAATTGAATCTTGCATGAAATAAGAACTTTGACTGACAGACCTCAGGAGGCAATTGCATCAATTATCTTCAGAGTCACTAATACGTTTTCTTTCAAACTGATAAATATCAACCAAAAGGAAACTCAACAATCTAAATTCAGAAACAATATTCAAAAACAGCAAGCTGCTTCTTGATGGAGTTTCTTTTTTCTTAATTCTGTTGATCTGATTCATTCTCACTTTATCAATCTCCTCAAGTAATTGTGAATGTTCACTAACAATCAACTCGCCCTGATATGGTTTTGAAGGATCAGTATATTCCATTACCAAAGAATTGAGTTTGATGATTTCATCCATGAGTTGTTTATAATCTTTGAGCTGATTCTCATTGAGTGATTGATGCAGATTGCTTACATGTTGATGTGATGGTTTTGCAATAAAAGAAAGAGAAACCACAATACCTCTGAGAGAATCATTCATTTTCAACAGATAGTCTGACCATTGCAATTGCAAAGGTTCAGATTCCTTAATAACTTCACTGATTGCATCTTTATAAGATTCAGTTTTTTTATCAATAGATTTCACAGACTTGACAACCTTTTTCAGGCCTGGCAAATCTTCATCTTTCAATCCATTATACACACCCTGTAATACTTCAGGCAACACATTTGTTACCTGTGCAATTGCTTGACATGAAATCTGTTCGGGAGTTTTTTCTTTTGAAGAAAATGCAGCCACTGCACCTGCTTTTGTTTGTTTCTCGTCACTGTGTTTTTTATGAGCTCTATGTGTGCGAACAAGAATAAAAATTACAAGAGGAACTATAACCGCAATTGCTATCATATCGCCCCACCAAAGGATAAAAGCAATAATAGCAGATACTGAGAACGCGACAAAAGCGGTAAGGAACCAGCCACCGATAACTGTAAAAACACCCGACACTCTGTAAACTGCACTTTCTCTACCCCATGATCTGTCAGAAAGAGATGTACCCATTGCAACCATAAAAGTAACATAAGTTGTTGATAGAGGTAATTTTAGAGAAGTACCAAGAGCAATGAGAGAACTGGCCACCATAAGATTCATTGCAGCTCTGAGCATATCAAAAGCAGGAGGATTTTTGTCTTTTGAATTTACTGGTGGCTGTTGAAATCTACTGTCAAGGGCATTACTCATTCTCTTAGTGTATCGTGAAGAAAAGAATGAACCAAGATTATAGAAAAACCGAACAATTGCTCTTGACAGTTGATTTGAACCAAACTGCTCGGCACCATCTTTCTGGCGACTGAGGTTTACACTCGTTTCAACCACAGTACGTGCTTTTTTGGAAAACCGAAGAGCCAAAATCATAATAATTCCAGCAATTATTAAAAAGCCGAATTCCGTTTGAACAGGTTTGGCAAGCGCTTCCATTGAAAACATTTCAGGCGAAGTGCTTCCTGAAGCTATAAAGTTTTGAAACGATTTGAAACCAGCCATTGGCACACCGATGAAGTTCACAAGGTCGTTGCCGGCAAATGCCATTGCAAGAGCAAATGTGCCGAAAAACACAACAATTCGAAAAACATTGAACTTTACAAAAAACTGAATAAGAATAAATAAGGCTGTCAAACCGCCCGAGATAATACCCATTATAAGCAATACATTATTGTTAATATAAGCTAGAACATGTTCGGGCACAAATGATACATCCTTCATTCCCTTCAAAAAGATGAAATAACTAATTACAGCAATTGAAATTCCGGCAAAAAGCGACCCCAAAAACTGCATTTTCTTTTCGTAGAAGAATGTAAAAAGAACCCTGGTGAGAAACATAACAAGAAATCCCACAGTAAATGCAATCACAATAGAGAGAAATATTGCGCTGATGATAGCCAGAGCTTTTTCAGAATTGATATACTTTGACAACATCATCATGGTTTCTCCATTTGCAATAATCTTCACAATTGAAAAAACAAATGCAGCTCCTAGCAATTCAAAAACAAGAGAAACAGTTGTTGAAGTGGGCAAACCAATAGTGTTAAAGAAATCAAGCAAAAGAACATCGGTAATCATTACTGCCAAAAAGAGCAACATGATTTCATGAAAATAAAACTGAGTGGGGTGGAAAATACCGCTACGGGCAACCTCCATCATCCCTCCAGAGAACATGGCTCCCACAAGCACACCTCCTGAAGCAATAAGCATTAGAATATTAAACTTTGCTGCTTTTGCTCCGATTGCAGAATTGAGAAAATTCACCGCATCATTTGAAACTCCCACTACAAGATCAGAAATGGCAAACAAAAACAGTAAGCCAACAATTATAATGTAAAAATATTCCATAACCACTCAAATTTACCATTGCAAAATAAGAGTGTTATAAATCAACGAAAGTTAAGAAATTATTAATTTTTTAATAATTAGATAAAAAGATATTAACACAAACATCATTTGATTGTGCATAAAAAAACATTCAAAACCAAGGACAGTTAATCTAACTTGAAATCCAACACTGTTTCATTGATATTCAAAATATTATCTCCAATTTTCTCGCAAGAAGTACATATCTTATTTGCAAAAAATCCTTGTCTGAATTTCTTCCCACTTTTCTCAAATTTTTCATACAAACCATCTCGAATCAAATCTCTATACTCATTGATTCTGTGTTCAACATCAACAACTTTCTCTATGTTGGCTTTGTCTTCATTGTGTATGCTTTCAAACATCACATCAAAAGCTTCATTTACAAGTCCAAACATGTGCTGAATTTTGTGTGTTTGCTTTTCTGAAAATTCGATTCCTTCATCCTGAAGTCCTTTAATCATCATTGCTGTTTTGTTACACACATCACCAATTTTTTCAACCTCAATGGACAAAATTCTCATTCTTCTGATTTTATCTTTTGCGCCAGAACTTACCTCTTTTTCAGAAACAGCAATCAGAAACTCTGTAATTTCCTGCTCCACACGATCAGTAATTTCTTCATATTTCATTATTCGTTCAAAAATCTCTTTTCTTTTCTTTATGTTTTTTTCATTAAACAACTCTTCCAAAAAATGAAACATTCGATGGGCAATTTCACAATACTTCACGGTCATGTTTTTTGCTTCAAGCAATGATAATTCGGGCAGCTGCATTACGCCAAGACCCATATACTCCAGAGCTTTCTTGTCTTTGATCCCTACCTTTTCCTTGTATACCAGTTTGGTAACTCCCAAAATAAAATTGGCAAACCATACAAGCATTAATGTATTAATTATATTAAAAGCAGTATGAAACACTGATAATGCATAAGGGATGGTTGTTGCACTTTCATAGGGAGAGTCAATTCCCCCACTCACAAAACTACTGTCAATGATATTCAAAAAAGGTCGTAATAGCAGCAGCATCCAGGTAACTCCAATCAAATTAAAAACAGTATGAGATAATGCTGCGCGTTTGGCATGAACGTTACCAATCATGGCAGCAAGATTGGCAGTGATTGTGGTTCCAATATTTTCACCCAAAACCAATGCTGCACCTTCTTCAAATCCAATCCATCCGAAATTACACATAACCAGAGTCAAAGCCATTGTTGCACTTGAAGACTGCAAAACAATTGTTAACACAGTTCCCAAAGCTATGAAAATAAAAATACTGCCGTATCCCATTCCTGTGAAATTCTGAATAAATTCAAAAATTTCAGGATTGCTTTTCAAATCGGGAACTGAATTTTTCAGAAACTCAAGACCCATAAACAATAATGCAAAACCAATAAAAGTTTCAGATGTATAATTCAGTTTTGGTTTTTTTGAAAACAAGAGAGGAAAAGCAATACCGATAAGCGGAATACTGATGGCTGCAATGCTCACTTTGAATCCAAGAATAGATATGAGCCATGCTGTGGTTGTGGTTCCTATGTTTGCTCCCATAATTACACCCATGGCCTGACTGATATTAAACAAACCGGCATTGACAAAACTGACAACCATGACAGTGGTTGCAGAAGATGACTGAACCAGTGTTGTTATGGATATTCCTGTTAAAATACCAAAAAATCGATTTTTTGTCATGCTGCCCAAAATCCCCCTCATTTTGTCGCCGGCCAGTTTCTGAATTCCCTCACTCATCATCTTCATTCCAAAAAGAAACAGACACAATGATCCAAACAAAGTAAAAAGATCATAAAAGGTATAATTCATATATTCTTGTATTTCAGTTATTTAACACGAATTCAGCATATAAAATATGTTTCAAAAATCTGGTTCAAAATTAACTAAATATTAATTTAATATTAATTTAAAGTTAACTTATTAACCATAAAACATACGATTGTTGATATCTTTTTTTTCAACTATAAGTAAACATACAAAAAGAGGTGGATCAAAAAAAACAACAATGAAGCATAATATCAAAAAAAAACATTGCTGCAATTTCCAAAAAATTAGTACGTTTGCACACAATAAAAAAACAAACCTATGACAGCAAGAATTCAAAAATCGCTCAGGGAGTCAAAAACGGCCCGTTGGGTTGCGCTCGCTCTTATTTCAATTACCATGTTTTTTGCTTATTTCTTTGTGGATGTGGCTGCACCACTACAAAAACTACTGCAAACCGACTACGGATGGTCACCCGAAGTATTTGGGATGCTTGGTGGTTCTGAGTTTTTTCTCAATGTTTTTGTATTTTTTCTGATTATTTCAGGGATTATACTTGACAAAATGGGAATCAGATTTACACTGATTACCTCTGGAATTACAATGGTGGCAGGTGCCTTGTTAAAATTTTATGCCCTCACTCCTGCCTTTGCAGGAACTGGTTTGGAGCAATGGCTAGGCTCTTTCATTACCCATATACCTGCATCAGCAAAACTGGCATTTTTGGGGTTTGCCATTTTTGGTATTGGAGTTGAAATGGCCGGTATCACAGTATCCAAAACAATTGTAAAATGGTTTAGAGGACGCGAACTTGCACTGGCCATGGGTCTTGAAATGGCTGTTGCCCGACTTGGTGTTTTTGCTGTATTCCAGCTCTCACCCTATTTTGCAGATAATGGTGGTGTTTCCAATTCAGTCCTTTGGGGAACAGCTTTTATGGTTATCGGATTCTTTATGTTTCTGGTATATACATTCATGGATCGTAAACTTGACAAGCAAACAGGAGAAAAGGAAGAGGGTGAAGAAGAAGCATTCAGACTCAAAGACCTCAAGGAGCTTGTTACAAATCCAGGATTTATTTCAATTGTTATGCTATGTGTTTTGTTTTATTCAGCAATTTTCCCATTCCAGAAATTTGCTACAGATATGCTGGCATCAAAGCTTGATGTGGAAATTGCAATGGCTGCCAAATATGTATCATTCTTCCCCATCGGAGCCATGATATTAACTCCATTTATTGGTCTCTTCCTCGACCTGAGAGGAAAAGGAGCATCTATGATGTTATACGGAGCAATACTGCTTACCGTTTCCCATTTAATTTTTGCACTCGTCCCCCCAGAATCATTTAGTAAAGGTGTTGCAATCGGAACAATTATTATTTTGGGGACTGCTTTTTCGCTTGTACCTGCATCAATGTGGCCTTCAATACCAAAAATCGTTAAAGAGAGGTATCTTGGTTCTGCATATGCCGTTACCTTTTGGGTTCAAAATGTTGGTCTTTTACTTGTTCCAATTCTCATTGGCTGGTCAGTTACCTATTCAAACCCCGGGGTTGCTGAACAAATTGAACAAGGCGTAGAAGGTGCAAAATACAATTATATGCTGCCCGAACTCATTTTTGCATGTTTTGGTGTTGCAGCTATATTCCTTGTTATTATTCTGAAACGCGTTGACAAAAAACGTGGATTTGGACTTGATTTACCAAATAAAGTAAAAAAGTCTACAGAGGAATAGTTTTCAATAATTTTTCAAAGAAAAAAAGGCTTTCATAATTTGAAAGCCTTTTTTTTGTCTCAAATATAAATACATATGGCATTTTTTTTAATATGGATAGCAAGACTCCACTACTGCAAACCTGTTTATTGTTTTTCTTTTTCTACTAACAGGACATCCATATGTAAGACGTGAATATTTGGAGATAAAAATTTCATATACTTTTTCAATTTGTGCATAGATTGCCCATACTTGCTTTTGATTAATAAAAGAGCTAATCAGTGCATCAAAAGAATTTTTTTCACAAAATGCAAAATAGTTGGCATACAGTTGAAGATATTTAGTTGAAACACCGCGCATGATTCTGTTTATCCATGTTTTTACACGCTCTGATATATCATTTACGTATTGAATGGTTTTGCCTTCAGCTGTTTGGTTTTTTTTTGAAATTAAGCGATGATGCATCAACCCAATATCTTTAGCAAAGTTGACAAAACAAGAATGTGTTTCGCTTATCAGTGTTGTTTCTTTGCTGATTTTATTTCCCATTGTTCGCACCAGGT
>CAZGIW010000087.1:0-16740 GCA_964526285.1 uncultured Bacteroidales bacterium
ATATTATCAATTAGTATTATTATTGAAATGCCAAGCTGTCAATGAACTCCTGATTAAACTTATCTTTAATCTGAACAAATGCCACCTGCTTTTTTTGTTCTGCTCCAAATTTACGCTTTGTGTCGCTGGCTGTTATGCCCATATACAAATTTTCAGATTTAAGCTCAAATGCCCTTTTAACAACATGGTATATCATTAATTTATAAATCCCTTCGCCTTTATCTATTAAACTGTCAACTCCAAAAATTACATGTGAATAATTCTTTGTTGTTTTTAAACACAAGGACATGCCCACAACTGAATCATTATCTTTGTTGTGAAGTGTGATAATTTCCCAGTTGGAAGATTTTTTAATGTTTTCAAATATCTTCCTGGGAAGAGTAAATGTGTTCAGTGACAGATTTGTTTGCTTTACATTATAATACAATTTATAAAGCGTTTCAATATCCACATTCTCTGCATCAATCTTCAACACATATTCATCTTTTTTTGAAAGTGCTTCGTGTTTAATCTGATAGCGTTTTTTACTGCTGAGCCTTTTCTCAAAAAATTCTTCAAAACTGTAAGTGTTGATGTTACTGATTATATTATTTTCAAGATTATCAATTTTTATGAAACCATGATGTATAAAGAACGATGTCAATTCCACATCGTCCAAATCAAAGTCTCTCAAATACAATGAGTTGGCTTTGTTGTTCTCCTGTTCAAGCCACACAGCATCAAGTATCATTGTTAATGCTTCTTCCCACTGAGCATTGGTTTTGTCAACATAAAGATGATTACCGTTGGTTAGCAATGTACCCATCATCATACTGTACGAAGTGAGATAATAGGGATTGCTTTTTCTTGCTTCTTCAACTTGTGCTGAAATTTTTTCAGGCGAAAGCATATCGTCTTTTATCATTGCTGTTGTGAAAAACGTGGCTGCAACTATGGTGTTTTCTTCATATATCAGATAATAATTGAAATCCCAGTTATTTTCCCTTTCATTGTTACCGGTAAATGATTGTTCAAGTATAACCAGATTGTTATAATCAAATGATCCCCTGTTGCCCATCATTGTATTCCACACATTTGGGTCTGTTTCCTTAATAGTTTTATGATGAGCAAGTTTCAATTTGGTCGTCTTGTCTTTTTCAATTTCTGATTCTGTTTCATATACAAATGTATTTGCCGGACCAAAACGACTTTCAAAATCACTGAACTTGCGAAATGCCTTGTAAACATCTGCCATGCTTCTGTTATGTTTCTTCAGTGCCTTTGGATAATGAAAAGAAATAGCCTTAACCAGTCTTTCAATATCTTCAAATGTGATATGGTTGGTCATGGTGAAACGCACACCGGTGCATGTTTCAGGCACAGCAGGAAATATGCCTATGTTTGTATAAAACCCTTCATCCATAAGACGCTCCACCAACTCAAATCCCACCAACGGCAGCCCGCAGGCAACAAAGAAAATTCCTGATTGTGAAACAGATACAAGAGGTATGCGATGTTTTTCCATTAACTGATTACAATAAGATATTTTTTCATGCAAACATTTTTGTAAATCATAAATCTCACCACTTAAGTGAATTTTTGCAGATGCTATGGCTGCAGCCACTGTGGCTGGTTCCTGAGGACCTGAATAGGCAAGGGGACCGCCCCAACGCTTGACCTTATTTCTCATTTCTACATCATGAAATAAAAATATTCCACCGCACGACCCAAAGCCTTTTGCCATGGATGTGCCCATCACCATTTTTGGATGAAAACTGGTTTGGCTCAATGTATATCCACTTCCATTGGGGCCAGCCCAACTCATTCCATGTGCATCATCCACATACAACCACAGTTTTTTGTGTTTGTCAAGCAGGTTGATAATGTCTTTAGTGGGTGCCAGATCGCCAAACATTGAATATACCCCGTCTATCACATACCATATTTTATCATACTGAGATTTGTATTGTTCAATCTTCTGTTCCAGCTCATCCAGTCTGTTGTGCCGCAATATGGAAATGCCTGTGCCATAATGATTGAGCTTGTACGAGAGTTCATGCATGCTCACATGTGCCTGCTGATCATATATAACCATATCGTTGGTGCCAATTACTATTGGCATTACCGAATGATGCCCTAAAGTGCTGTTTGTGGTTAATAAAATATTGGTTTTAAATATCTTTGACAATAAATGTTCAAGTTCTGAGTAGTTACCACAGGAAACATAAATCCTGGAGCAAGAGAAATAGGTGCCATATTTATAAATAGCTTCAATGGCAGCTTCCTTCAGTCTTGGATCAAGTTCAAGGCCCAGATAGCTGCATGAGCCAAAATTGATAAATTTTTTTCCTTTCAATCCAATAATTCTTCCGTCTAGTATTTCATCTTCGGTATAAAGTTTTCCCAATCCTTTTGATTCTCCAAGCGCAGAGAACTCGTTGACAATTTTTACAATCTGCTCAAATTTAACATTTTGTGACATAGATGGTTTCTCCCTGAATAGTTAGTTATTTATAATGTATTTGATAATTAATAAATCATGCTTACATGCAATATATGTATATTGGTTGTTAAAATTGTAATATCCATTTGAAAAATGCAAATAAACAAATTTTTGTTGAAAAAAAATTGAAAGAGAGCAGTTTTATGTAAAAAATTTGATTAATTTTGACAAACCAAGTCAACACAAATTATGTCAACACTAGGATTGAAATTAAGAAAATTGAGAGAACAGGCGGGATTTTCATTGAGAAAAGCTGCCATGCAAGCCGATATTGATGTGGCTGTATTAAGCAAAATGGAACGCGGAGAAAGAAAATTCTCAAAAGAATTGGTTTTGAAATTGGCTGAACTTTATAAAGCAAACTCTGACAAACTGATTATTGACTTTTTAAGTGAAAAAGTACTTTACGAATTAAAAGACGAAGATTTTGGGCTGGAAGCTTTGAAATTAGCTGAGAAACAATTAAAATATAAGAAAAACAAGTGATTAATAAAGTCATTCATATAAAAAACGTTGGAAAGTTCACTGACTACTCAGTGAATACAACTCCTACATGGAATGGCGAATTTAAGCCTATAACTTTAATTTATGGGCAAAATGGGATTGGAAAAACCACTTTTACTACAATCCTGAAATCACTGAAAGAAAACGATGCTTTACTATACCAATTAAGGACATTTGGAACTCAAAGTAGTCCAGAGGTGAGTATAAAATTTGATGA
The DNA here is from genome assembly GCA_964526285.1 of uncultured Bacteroidales bacterium. Lineage (GTDB taxonomy): Bacteria > Bacteroidota > Bacteroidia > Bacteroidales > DTU049 > CAYMAZ01. The sequence continues at coordinate 3,204 of CAZGIW010000087.1, forward strand.
CCATTCAGCCCCAATAAAATATTCAAATGCTGAATGGGATGCCTCTTTTCCAATTATTGAAATTTTCGACATTCATTTTATAAACGATAATGTTTATACGGGTTTTGAAATTCTACCACAACATAAGAAAAACCTTTTTGAAATTATTATTGGTCAAGAAGGTATAAGATTAAAAAAAGAAATTTCAGAAATTAAAAACAGCATTAAAGAAAAAAATATTTCATTAAAGGATATCGAAACAAAGGTTTACAAGATAATTAGCGGTTTTGATATAAATACAATCATTAACTTCCAGTTGGATTCTGAAATTGACAAGAAAATAGCAGAAAAGAAAATTGAAATTGATACTGCAAAATCAACTGAGAAAATAAGAAATACGACATTATTAAAAAGAATTACAAAAATTGATTTTGATATAAGATTTGAAAAAGTTATTCAGTTTTTGCAAACCTCAATTGATACTATATCAGAGAATTATCTAAAAATGGTTGATGACCATAAAAACTCATTAAATCTTGCCAGCAAATCAGAACAATGGATTAAAGACGGATACGACAATATTTCTGACAACAAATGTCCATTCTGCTTGCGTTCTATTGACGAAACAGTTGAAATTGTCAATGCTTATAAACAGTATTTTAATCAGGAGTACATTAGTTTACAGGAAAAGACAAAACTTCTTCAAAACAAAGTAAAAACAATTAATCCAGAGCTTATTCTTTCAAATATTGAGAAAGAAATTAATCACAATGTTGGCTTTTTAGAATTTTGGGGCAACTACATAAAAAAAGAAGTTCCTGTTTTTTCTATTACAAGTTATCAAAACTCAATAATTGAATTGACCAAGAATTTAAATGAATTGGTTGATGAAAAAACCGGCAATCCAATTAAAGCCATAGAGCCAAATGGAATTTCCTCTATTTCTGATTTAAATGCTACAATTATTGAAATCAACAAGCTTATTGATGCACACAATTTAATAATTGATGATTTTAATGCAAGTATAACCGAACTTAAAAAAAAAGAATCAAAAGATTTAACTATCCTTGAAAAAGACATGCAAAGGCTGCAAGCTATAAGTACAAGACATTCGGACAATACTGTAAAAGAACTTTGCAAAAAGTACATTGAAGAGCAGGAAGCTTTAGAAAAGCTAAAAGTAAAAAATACTGATTTACAAGGAGAACTTAAAAACTATTCTAAAAGCACATTTGATAAATACAGCGGTATTATCAATACTTATCTTCAAAAATTTGCATCATACCTTGAAATAAAGGAAATGAAAAGCACATACAAAGGCGGGGGCGATGAGCCTTTTGCAGAATATGGCTTATTTGTTTCGGGCAACAAAGTTAATTTCAAAGATAATGCTTGCGACCCATCTGTAAAATATTGTTTAAGCGAAGGCGATAAAACAGCACTTGCCCTTGCTTTCTTTCTTGCAAAACTTCATATTGATACCGAAATTGGAAAGAAAATTATAGTGTTCGATGACCCGATTTCAAGTTTTGATATTGAACGAAAAAATTCAACCATTACGCAACTTTGCCATATTGGACAAAATGCTAATCAGTTGATTGTTTTAACTCATAATTTGCTGTTTGCAAAGGAGTTTTGGGATAAAGTGAAAAGCAATTGTCAGGTTTTGAAATTTTGCGAGTTAAGAAAATCAACCCAAATAGTAGATTACGATATTGAGAATGAAACACTAAACGGGCTATTCAAAGACTATTCTGTTTTAGATAATTTCTTAACCAATGGAGTAAATACCGATTTAGAAAAAAGAAATGTTGCCCGTTGTATCCGCCCAATTGTTGAGGGGTATTTTAGGATAAAGTTCTATGGTCAGTTTTTACCAAACCAATGGTTAGGTGATTTTTTAGAGAAAATAGATAAAAGTATTGATGGGCATCCGTTGTATAGGTTAAAAGATTTCTCTTCCGATTTGCACGAAATTAATGATTACTCAAAGAAATTCCATCATACAAGTCCAAACTCAGACAGTGAGCCAATTTATGATGGCGAACTAAAAACATATGTTGAACGAACATTTCAAATAATAAGTAAAATATAAATTAATATGCCAACACTCCAATTCAAAGGAAAAAACATAATCTGGAACCACCATTTGGCTGTTCCGTTTCATACATTGGACGAAGTGCCCGAATTGCATTACCAACCCGAAAAGGCAAACGGTAATATGATTATTGAGGGAGACAACCTCATTGCTTTAAAAGCCTTGCTTCCGCAGTTTGCAGGGAAAGTTAAATGTATCTACATTGACCCGCCATATAATACTGGGAACGAAGGTTGGATTTATAATGACAGCGTAAATAGCCCTTTATTAAAAGACTGGATAGGAAGAGAAGTGGGCAAGGATGATTTAACAAGACATGATAAATGGCTTTGCATGATGGTTCCACGTATAAAATTACTATATCAACTTCTTTCTGAAAATGGGGTGATTTTTATTTCTATTGATGATAATGAGTTATCAAATCTAATTTCATTTTGTAATGAAATTTTCGGAGAAGAAAATTACATTGCTACTATTCCAAGAATAACTAAAAAGGCAGGAAAAACATCTGATAGTATATCAAAAAACACAGATTATCTTGTTATTTATAAACGAATGGAAAATCTTGAGTTTGAAAAAATTGAGATTGATGATGAAGGCTATAAACACTCCGATGAATACGAGGAAGAAAGAGGGAAGCATAAATTAAGTCAAACTCTTGATTATAGTTCAATACAGTATTCTGCTTCATTAGATTATGAGATTGATTTAAATGGCAATATCTTTCGTCCAGGAAATAGTACAAAGGCAGAAATGGAAGAAAGGATTATTAGAAATCCTAAAAGTGATTGGTGTTGGAGATGGTCTAAGCCATTGTTTAAATTTGGACTGGAAAATGGGTTTATAGTTGTTAAAGAATCAAAAAATGGGAAAAGAATTTATACAAAGACTTATTCTAATGCAGTAATAGAGAATACAGGGAGCGGATATCATATTAAACTAATTGAGAGAAAAAAGAATGCTACAACATTAGAATTTATTGATAATCAATATTCGAATGATAATTCAAGAAAAGAAATTGAAAAACTTTTTGGGCATAAAGCATTCGAGTACAGTAAACCTTCATCACTAATAAAAAGAATTATTCAACTCGCTTCTGAACAAAATTCAATTATTCTTGATTCCTTTTCAGGTTCGGGTTCAACCATGCACGCAGTAATGGAACTCAATAAAGAAGATGGCGGAACCCGAAAATGCGTTATGGTACAGATGCCCGAAAATTCAGAAGCAGAACCCGACAAAAACATTTGTAAAGATATTACAAGGGAAAGAGTAAAACGAGCTATTGACAAGTACGGTTATGATTCAGGGTTTAAATATTACCGCCTCGGTATTCCGCTTGATGCAGAAACCATGCTTGCAGGGCAATTGCCAACCTACAATCAGTTTGCAAAATATGTGTATTACCTATGCACAGGAGAAAACCTTGAAGCTGAAAACAAAATAAAAGAGAAAGATTTTTATGTGGGAGAATATGGCAAGCAAGCCATTTATCTGGTTTACAAACAGGATTATGAAACGCTCACTCGTCTTGCACTCAATTTAACTCTTGCCGAAAAAATTAAGGAACAGCAACCGGGCAAAAAACGGATTGTGTATGCACCATCATGCTTTTTGGACGAAGAATATTTAACCGATAATCAGATTGAATACGTTGGTATTCCTTACAATTTGTTTCAAAGGAGGTAAACTATGAAGAAGGAACTTGTAAAAACATTAACCGATACATTTCAGGATCATTCCAATATAACCAATAACGGTATTGAATTCTGGTTTGCCCGGGATATTCAACATTTACTCGGATATACCGAGTGGCGTAATTTTTACAATGTAATTATTAAAGCAAAAACAGCCTGCGAAGCCAGTGGGAATCTAATTACTGATCATTTTGTTGACATCAACAAAACGATAAATATGCCCAAAGGAGCAACAAAGGAAATTGACGACATAATGCTTACGCGCTATGCCTGTTATCTTATTGCCCAAAATGGAGATCCTAAGAAAGAACCCATTGCTTTTGCACAAAACTATTTTGCAGTTCAAACCCGTAAGTACGAAATAATTGAACAACGGATTAACGACTGGGAACGATTACAGGCAAGGGAAAAACTAAGCCTATCAGAAAAAGAACTATCAACCATTATTTACGAACAAACCGGAAGCGATAAGAATTTTGGCATTATCAGAAGCAAAGGCGATGCTGCTTTATTTGGCGGTAAAACTACCCAACAAATGAAAAATAAATTGGGCGTTCCTAAAGACCGAGCTTTGGCAGATTTTCTTCCATCAATTACTATTAAAGCTAAAGATTTTGCAACAGAAATTACCATTTTCAATGCTAAAGAAAAAGTGCTGAAAACAGAGGGTGAATTTTCTGCTGAGCATGAAAAAAACAACAAAGGTGTGAGAAAACTTCTGCTTGACCGTGGTATTAAGCCCGAAGAATTACCGGCTGAAGAAGATATCAAAAAATTAGAACGCAGGGTAAAAAGTGAAGAAAAGCAGATTGGCAAAAAACCTGATAAACTTACCGAATAATATGTATTTAAAAAAATATCAGATAAAAGTTGTAAACGCACTCAAGCAGTTTCTGCAAACTGCCAGTGACACCAAAACATCATTTGACATTGCAAAACAGGCATTGCCTGAAAATATGCGTCATACTTTGAATTGGGTGCAAACAACTTTTCAAACAAGCAGTTTGGAATATAAAGACCGTTGCACAAACGGACTAGGGAATAGTTTTCCACGAATGATAATTAAAGTTCCAACAGGTGGCGGAAAAACCTTGCTAGCCGTTGAATCAATCCGTGAATATCAAAACTTGTTTGCTCAAAAACGCACAGGGCTTGTGGTTTGGATTGTGCCGAGTGAAACCATTTACAGTCAAACAGTTCAAAAAATCAGGGACAAAGGAAATCCTTTACGCCAGTTATTAGACCAATGTAGCGGAAACCGAACTATTATTTTGGAAAAAGGACAACGATTAACAACCAATGATATTGAAGAAAATTTAGTTGTTCTGTTCATTATGATTCAGTCAATCAGCCGCACCAATGGAAAAGAAGCTTTAAAAGTTTTTCAGGACAGTGGCGGCTATGACAGTTTTTTTCCTGCCGATAATCGTTACGACTTACACGAGCAGTTATTAAAGCAAGTTCCAAACCTTGATTTTATTTCTCCACTTGGCACAGAGCAACCTTTAATAATGACAAGTCTTGGTAACGCAATTCGTATTTCAAAACCGTTCATAATCATTGACGAAATTCACAAAGTGTTTTCTGAAAATGCACGAAAAACAATTGATAGTTTAAATCCTGAATTTGTTCTTGGTTTTTCGGCCACCCCAAAAGCAGAAATGAATGTTTTGGTTACCATTACCGGACTTGAACTGAAAGATGAGGAAATGGTAAAACTTGACTTGCACATTCTTCCACCCATCAGCAAACAGGAGAACGACTGGAAAGCCATGGTAAAGGAAATAAAAGAGCATCGGGAAAAATTAGAAGATACAGCAAAACAATATCAAAAAGATACAGGGGTTTATATTCGTCCAACTGCATTATTGCAAGTTGAAGCAACAGGCAAAGACCAAAGAGGAAAAGGAAGGGTTCACAGTCTTGACGTTAAAGAATATTTGATTAGCTTAGAAGTAAACCCCGATGAAATTGCAATTAAAACAAGTTCGCAAAATGACATTGAAGATGTAAACCTGTTTTCGCAGGATTGTCCTGTTCGCTTTATCATTACAAAAGAAGCATTGCGGGAAGGCTGGGATTTTTCTTTTGCCTACATACTGGGAATTATTCCGAATGTAAATTCAAATACAGGCGTTACTCAACTTGTAGGAAGAATTTTGCGACAACCATTTGCAAGAAAATCAGGTGTAAAAGAACTTGATGAGAGTTATGTTTATTACACAAAAGGCGATACACGAGAAATTTTAGACAGGGTTTCAACCGGTTTCAAAAATGAAGGTCTTGAAGACTTGGTTACAAAACTAAAATTTCGTGATAATGAAGCGATAAACGCCACAAAAACAGTAAAGATAAAAAGAGAGTTCAGCGAAAAATTTCAAAACTCATTTTATTTGCCAGTTTGGCTAATGGTTGATAAAAGCGGTTCAAAAAGGCGTTTTAATTACGAAAGCGACATCAAACCGAAAGTTGATTTTACAAAACTGGAATTGAATGAAGAGTTTCTGTCAAAACTTGAAAAATCATTAAGTAACGAAACAAAAGAAAGAAAAGCATTTGCAATTACCCTTGATGATTCGAGTAAAGCATCATTTGTTGAAGAACAAAGCCAAACAAATGGAAAAGCAGAAATTAATATTGATTACCTAACACGCAGATTAAATGAATTAGTTGAAAATCCTTTTTTGGCAAGAATTATCGGAACGAAATACTTATCACAAATTGAAGAAAAAATTGGAAATGAAAAATTAAAAGAACATTACAGTTTTATTGTTTCTCAACTATGTAAAAAGTTTCAGGAAGAAAAGACAAAACAGGAAGAAAATATATTTTTGGAAGAATTAAAAGCCCAAAATCTTGTTCTTGCTGTATCCGATGATGATACAGTCGGATTCAAAGTTCCAAAAGAGGACGTAATAACAGTAAGCCCAATTCCAAGCACTTACAAATATTATTTATTTGAAGATGTTGAAGTAACAGCAATGAACACGCTTGAAAGGAAAGTTGGCGATTTGCTCGACAAACAGGAAAAGATTCTTTGGTGGTTCAGGAATAAAGTAAACAGAAACTGGTACTCGATACAAGGATGGCAGCAAAATAAAATCAGACCTGACTTTGTGGCCGCAAAAAAGACAACAGAGAATCATTTGGAATTGGTTTACATCATTGAAAGCAAGGGAGAACATCTTCTTGGCAACATTGATACAACCTACAAAAAGAAAGTTCTCGATATAATGACTGAGCAGAAACAACAGAAGAACATCAAAACTTATCAGACAGAAATTCCATTTGAAGAATATTCTGTGAATGAAAACATTGAATGTTATATTATTGAACAAAACAATGAAGAAGAAGATATAAAAAACTTGTTCCTCTGATCATTTAGAAAAATTTATTATATGTAATTCAATAATATATGATTAAAAAAAACAATATATTTTGATAATCTGGATAAAATAGGCTGGTGCTGCAAAAACACAGATTTTATTGACTCTGCAGCCAACTTAGTTCTGTTTTTGATTTGAATTTTTTTATTTTCCTTTCAAATTTTTGGTTTCAACACAATAATTGTATATATTTGCTAATGTGTTTTTTGAATCAAAAACAATAAAAATTCAACTCCCATGAAACCTTCAATCACAGAATATTCAGATTCAAGATTTTCAGTAAAACTTGAAAATGGGATAATGCATATTTCATATAAACAAGAATTTGTAGATTATGATTATGTGAATGACCTGATAAATAAAAGATTAGAAATTTCGGGTAAAAAATCATATCCAATGCTTTCTGATTTCAGAATTGTGAAAAACGGCAGCAGAGATGCACGACAAAGATTTGCAGAAAAGGATGCCGGAGAAGGAGTTGATGTTGTTGCAATAGTTGTTAAATCAAAAGTTCAGAAAATGATGTATGAATTTTTTAATATGATTTATAAAGCACCTGCACCTGCCAAACTATTCACAGACAAAGAACAGGCATTGAAATGGCTTGAGAAGCAAAAAATGCATAAGAAAGAATCGCATAAATGTTAACAGTATATCTTCTATGCGGAAGATGTTTTGCTTTTCATAACATAATTTTTTATATATTTGTAGCTGTAATTTTCCCCCTGTATGTTTTTAAAACCAGTTTCCAGTTCAATTCAGATAAAATTTTGAATTGAAGCTAGAACAATGCAGATAATAAAAGCATTATAGTTTTTAAAAAATGTGATGGATTGAATAAAAAATTGTATTGAAAGTTGTGTAAAAAATTATTTAAAGAGATTGCACTATGAATAAGAACTCACATCAGTTTCTGGAAGACATACTTGAAATGGTAGTTTCGCCTGATGCATTTGACAAAATCGTTGAAAAATATCAGGAAGATCAGGCATTGATTGTGTGGCTGAGAACATTACATCAAAAACTGAAACAAAATTATTTTTCAAAAAGTGAAATTGATGAATTTATAGAAAAGGTGTGCAAGATACTACTTCAGTATGCCAATCATAAATTCAACAAAGAATTGGCTCTCACTGAAAATGAAATATTTGATTCGCTGATTATTGCTGTGAATTTTCTGGGGCAGGAGTTAAATTATTCTACTGTAACAACACATTATCTGAACGATATATTTGGCTCCATTGGTGATATCATTCTTGTTGTCAACAAAAAAGGAAATGTTCTCTATGTAAATTCAAGCACCTGCAGCTTGCTTGAATACAGCGAGTTGGAACTGAAACAAATGAATATTTCAGAGCTTGTGCAGGGTCAAATCAAAACCCCAAAACTTCTTGAAGACAAAGAATTGCAAAGAAATATCAATTTTTTGTCAGCATCAGGGAATTTGATACCGGCTTCACTCAAAGTTTCTGATTTTTCAAGACCAGATAATCCATTAATGGGATACGTCATTGTTGGCAGGGATTTAACAATGCTGATTGAATTTCAAAAATCCAGAGAAGAATATAAGCTGTTGTTTGACAATATTTCACAAGGATTTGTTCTTGCAGATTATTCAGGACAAACAGAAGGCGGCGAACATGATTTGCGTATTTTGAATGTAAACCCGGCAATTGAGAAGCATTTTGGATTGAAACCGGATGATATAACAGCTAAATCTGTTGATATTTTTTGGAATAAAGACAAAACAATCACAGCTTATGCGGCTGATGTGGCAGGAGGGATTAACAGGTATCATTTTGAACATTATTACGAACAGATTGACAAATTTTTTGAAATATGGATGTTTTCTCCAAAGATTGGGCAATGTGCAGTGTTGTTTTCGGATATCACTGACCGCAAAATGGCCGAGGCAATGTATATCAACAGCCGTTCGAGGTATATGTATCTTTTTAATAATACATCGCAGATATTGATTTTGTATGAACTCTCAGGAAAGATTATTGATGTGAACCAAAAGGCATTGGAAGTGTTGGAATACAGTAGAAAAGAGCTGCTGAGTTTGAATGTAAAACATCTTTATGAAGATTTAAAATTTTATAATCAGATGAAGGCTGATTGTGAAGAACTGGATTTATATGAAAAGAAGCATACGGAGATATTCTGTAAAAATAAAAACGGAGTAATATTCTTATTTGAAATTCAATATATTAAGATTATTGTTGATGAAAAGCAATGTATTCTCATTTTGGCAGATGATATTACTGAGAAAAGAGAACAGCAGATAATGCTGCAAAAAATGAACAAACGTCTCATTGAAATCAATCATTATTCAGAAAATCTAAATCTCATAGAACATGATTTTTTGTATTCATATATTGTAAATAGCCTGAAAAGTATTGCAAAGGTCAGTTTTGCATTAATTAATAGTTACGATGAAGAGACAAATGAACTTGTTTGTGAAAAAATATCGTTTGAAAAATTTGATCTGCAAAAAGTAACAGGACTTTTAGGTAGAAAAATTGAGGGATACAGAACATTTGTCCCTGAAAGCAAACTGAAACTGATGCAAAGAGAAATTATTGGAGAATCAGGTTCTCTTACTGATGTTACTTTTGGTCAAATGCCACCGCTCATTGCCAAAGCAATAAGCAAACTGACCGGACTAGCTTGGTTTATGGGGATTAGTTTAGCAAAAGAAGAACAGTTTTTAGGAACCATATTGCTTGGCGGTACAATTAAAGAGAAGCCTATCACAAAAGAAGAATTTCTTGCCTTTGCAGGAATAACATCCAATGCGATAATAAGAATCAAAACAGAAATTAAACTTCAGGAGAGTGAAAGACGGCTGTCAAATCTTATTGACAATTTGCCCGGCATTGCTTACAGATGTAATAATGATGAGTTTTGGACAATGGGATTTGCAAGCAAGGGTATAAAAGAAATTACAGGTTATGAAGCTAATGAAATTATTGATAATAAGAAAATTTCATATTTGGAGATTGTACATGCTGATGATGTACTTAAAGTAAAAGAACAATGGGAGTTGGCATTAAAGGAAAAGCTAAGATTTGTAGAAGAATACCGTATTGTTACAAAAACAGGTGAAATCAAATGGGTGTGGGAGCAGGGAACTGGAGTTTACATTAAAGACAAAGCCATCGCATTTGAAGGTTTTATTACTGATATTACTGAAAAGAAAATATCGCAACAGCAGATTATTGACAAAGAAAACAGACTTTCTGTTATTTTAAAAACTGTTCCAGTTGGAATTGGTGTTGTCAACGACAGAATTATTCAGCAGGTAAACAGTAGAATTGTGGAACTTACTGGATATTCAGCACAGGAATGTGTTGGAATGCATTCCAGGTTTTTGTATCCTGCTGATAATGATTTTAGTTACGTTGGTGAAGAGAAGTACAGGTTGGTTAATGAAAAGGGACATGGTAGTGTTGAAACACGCTGGAAAAGGAAAGATGGCGAAATTATAGATGTGATTTTATCTTCTGCTCCAATTAATCCCAATGACATTTCAGAAGGTGTAATTTTTTCTGTACTTGATATAACTGAGAGCAAAAAAATGCAAAATGCACTAATTGCCAGTGAAGTAAAGTACAGATATATGGCAGAAAACGTTTCGGATGTTATATGGCAGTCCGATTTGAATTTAAATGTCACCTATGTGAGTTCTTCAATTAAAAAAATTACTGGAGAAACACCATCTGAACATTTGTCAAAACCAATTATTGAAAAGTTTGGACCACAATCAATTGAAGCATTGAAAAATATGCTACAGGAAGAATTGAAACTTGAACAAGACCCACTATCAGATAAGAATAGGAGCAGGATTGTGGAGATTGAACACAAGCACAAAAACGGACATTACATTTGGGTATCAATGAATGTAACTTTCATGAGAGATGAAAATGGCAATGTTTTTGGGATTCAGGGCATTACAAGAGATATTCATTCAAAAAAATTGATTGAAATTGAACTGGAAAAAAGCAACAGAGTTTTTACACACACACTTGATATGCTGTGTATAGCAGGTTTTGACGGTTATTTTAAAACGCTTAATCCAGCATGGGAAAAAGCACTGGGTTGGACAATAGAAGAGTTACTTTCAAAACCATGGGTTGATTTTGTTCATCCCGATGACAAAGAAAAAACTCAAAACATTAAATTAACCACATTAGATAATGGAATTGATCTTTATTCTTTTGAAAACCGATATATTTGTAAAGATGGTAGCATAAAATGGCTTTCATGGAATTCATATCCATACAATGAAGAAAGTATTCTCATTGGTGTTGCTCGTGATGTTACAGAAAGAAAAAAAGAAGAAGAGCAACTAAAATCTCATTATACTCTTATGAAAATTGCAGGAGAAACTGCAATAATTGGTGGATGGGCAGTTGATCTGCAGTCAGAAATTTGTACATGGTCAGATGTTGTGGCCGACATTCACGAAGAACCAAGAGGGATTAATCCTTTGGTTTCAGATGCAATTAAATACTATGCTCCTGAATATAGAGAAAGGATAACTGAAGTTTTTGCTAAATGTGCTACTGAAAGCATTGCTTATGACGAAGTTATGCAAATTATTACAGCAAAAGGCAACAAAAAATGGGTAAGAACAATTGGTGAAGCAATTAGAAACAAAGAAGGTCAAATTGTTAATATTTATGGTGCTTTTCAGGATATTTCAAAGGAAAAAGAAGATGAAAAACAATTAAATATTTTACATAAAAGGCAGAAAATTATTTCAGATACTGTTGTAAAGCTTAATCAGGCTGAGGGGATTAATCAGATATTGGAAGACTTAAGCAGAGTGGTTTATGAAAATTCAGCTGAATCATATGTTGTTGCAGTAAAACTCAGGCCAACACACAATGATTTGATTATGACTTGTCATTACGGAGTAGAAAAATATGAGATTGAATTAAAAAAACTGCTTGGAGTTGATTTATCATCTTTTTCAGTGAAAATATCCGATTATAATACTGCTGATTTAGATAAGCTACGGTCTGGGGCGTTTGTTCATTTTGATAATGGAATAAAAAGTATTGCAGGAAGAAGCATTCCTAAAGCAACCATAAATAAAATAGAGAAACTGCTGAATGTAAAATCAGCTTGTTTTATGGGTATTACTGTGAATGAACAATTGTTTGGTGGCATTGGGGTTTTACACAGAGAAAAATCGCATGATAATGAAATTCACAATTTTCTTGAAATTCTGATTCAAAATGCAGCCACAATATTTCAAAACAAATGGTATGTAAACGAACTAAAAGAAAGCCATTTAAGGTACAAAACATTTTTTGATTCAAGTTCAAGTTTAATCTATCTTAAGGATTCCTCTTTCAGATATATCATGGTCAATAAAGCTTTTTGTGATTATTTTGAAAAAAATGAGACCGAAATAATAAACAAAACTGATTTTGACTTGTTGCCAAAGAATGCAGCAAAAGTTTGCCTCAAAAATGACCAACTGGCATTGGAAACCGGCCAATTGCAAACAGCATATGAAAAAATTGGAAATAAAATCTTTCAAACATTCAAATTCAGGCTCTTACTTTCCGGTGGTCAATTCGGTATGGGTGGATACATCAATGATGTTACAGTTGAAAAGCAACTGTCCAATGATCTTCAAATGATTAATAAATTGAATGAGTTTATCAACATAGGCGAAAGTATTGAAACAGCTATAAATCATTTGGGAGAATACATAATCAGTGAATTTGAAGCATTTGATATGAGTGTTTTGTTGGTTTCTGACGATGAAACACATGTGTTTTATGAAAAAAGCAAATTGCTTAAAAAACAGGTTAAGAATTTTGAAAAATCACTGAACATAAAAATACCTGAAATACTTACTTTAAACATTGCTAATGGCAATTGGTATGATGAAGTGTTTGAAAAGAATGATATTATAAGCTCATCATCCCAAGCAGAAATAGTTGAAATAATTGATGTGTGGGCACAAAATATTCAGTTTGCTAAAAAAGAAGCAGATACAAGTATTGCAGCTCTCAGCTCATTTATTGCAAAATTGCACACTGTTATTACAATTCCTATGGTTTTTAATGGAAAACGTATTGCAATGCTGCATGTTAGCTTTCTGAAATCACCAGAAGAAAATGCTTCTGAACGCCTGAAAAGATTATGCGATCAGCTGATGATAATAATTGATAGAAAACGCAGCGAAGAAAATCTTAAACAAACTCAGGTGTTGCTGAAAGAGACTCAAACTATAGCAAATCTGGGTGGTTGGTCGTATAATATTGAAAAGGAACAACTTGCAATAACAGATACTCTGTTAGCTGAAGTTTGGCTAATTTCGAGCATAAAAAATGGCGGAAATACTAGGGTTTGAA
>CAZGIW010000088.1:0-16203 GCA_964526285.1 uncultured Bacteroidales bacterium
TTACGTTGATAAAGATTGTCATAAGTAATTTCAAAAAAACAAACCAAAATCAACACCGTTGATTTTGATGCCAGGCATAAGCCTTTTGAATTGCTTAATGCTACATATTCGTGGAAATTCGGGAATTCGTGGCTAAAAATGCGATATCTTTAAGTTTGGTGAGCAGTTGCCTTTGGTGTAATATTGTGATTTTGTGATTTGGTGGCAAAAAAATTCAAAAACTTAGCCACAGAACCACAGAAACTCAAAAATCCACAGAAATATCCTTTGGTGTAATTTTGTGTTTTTGTGATTTGGTGGCAAAAAAATTCGAAAACTTAGCCACAGAACCACAGAAACTCAAAAATCTGCACTCTTGCTCAAAAATGACTTGCCTTCGTTTGATTGCAGGTATTCGGATAGCTCGGGCAATATTTCCATGCAGAATATTTGGTGAGTTGCAACCTTCTGCATGGCCAGGACAAAAACACAGAAAAACAATCGAAATTTAATCGGTCAACAGTGATATTTAATATGTATTTTGCATTAAGTCACTGAAAAAAAATCGTATCTTTGTAATATTTATTAAACAAGGCCAGATATTCTATTGATAAAATAATATATTTACCAAATGAAGTTATTTATCAAATTCATGGTATCATTGAGATGCAAACTATTAGTTAGAGATGAGTTGGAAAAACTTGGGCATCATCCTTTAAAAGTGAGTCTGGGTGAAGTTGTGTTAGCCAATGATATGAATACTGAGCAACTTAAACAGCTGGAAGCATCATTGTTAAAATCAGGTCTAGAGTTGATGGATGATGAAAATGCCATTCTGATTAAAAAAATTAAATCTATAATCATTGAAATGGTGCATTATTCAGAAGAACTACCTAAGGGAAATTTTTCAGAATTTTTATGCGAAAAACTCAATTTTGAATACGATTATCTTGCTGGTCAGTTTTCACATGTAACCGGAGTAACCATAGAACATTATATCATTGCCCATAAAATTGAACGTGCCAAAGACCTGTTGATTTACGACAAACTCAGCCTTACAGAAATTTCATACATTCTCAACTACAGTAGTGTAGCCCATTTATCCTATCAGTTTAAAAAAGTAACAGGTTTAACTCCAACTTTTTTTAAAAAAATCAAACTCCATAAACACAATACCCAGAAAAAAGTGTAATTTATATAATTTTTTTAAAAAATTGTATAACAATTACTGTGGTTTTAAGTCTGAATTTTGTATTTCAATTCATTTACTTATAATTATGATAGAATCAAGTACAAATATTCGTGTTCCACTTTATAAACCCAAAAAAAGCAATAAATTTGTAAAGCACGTTTTTCCTTACAAATATATTATAATTTTTATAATCCTTGCTACATCAATGATTATATGGACAAAGGTTAAGGTTATTAATGCTGAAAATGTAAATTTAAGTCAACAAGAACAAATTATATTCGACAATGAAAATTCTTTAGATAATATAAACAGATCTCACTTAATTCAATCAACAAATATAATCGCCTGGGCAGTTCAAAGACATTTGCTATATGACAACTTTGAAGAAATAAACTTACTGTTCATGTCCATAGTCAGTGATAAAAATGTATCCAAAATTCAGCTGATTAGTCCTATTAAATGGAAGGTTCTGGTTTCAACAGATAAAAGTGAAGAAGGACAAAATTTTAATAACCGCAATATAATTAGGGCTAATAATGTTGAAATATTAAAAACCAACAATAATCAAACAGAAATAGTAGTTGCCCCAATAATGGGATTAAATCAAAAAGAAGGGATCCTGGTTGTATACTACAATTTATAATCCATAAATATCATGACAAAAGTAAAAGGGAAAGAAGGTAAAGAAAAATCCAACAAAAAGGCTCCTTTAAAAAGCCTGAAAGAAAAAAGAGCTTCTAAGGCGGAGAAGAGAAATGAAAAAAACAAAGAAAGAAGTATTATATAATACAAAAGTTTTATTAGTACAGCCCTATTATCCAGATTCATTCTGGAGTTTTAGACATGCATTGAAATTTATTTCAAAAAAAGCAGCTGTCCCTCCATTGGGTTTAATAACAGCTTCTGCAATGCTTCCTGAAACATGGGAAAAAAAGCTGGTTGATATTAATATCACCGCTTTAAAAGCATCTGATATTATGTGGGCAGATTATGTTTTTATCAGTGCTATGTGTATCCAGAAAGAATCTGTTGAAAAAATCATTGATGCATGTTTAAAGCATCAAGTTAAAATTGTTGCAGGTGGTCCTCTTTTCACACATGAATTCGACAATTATCCGCAAGTTGATTATTTCATTCTAAACGAAGCCGAAATAACGCTTCCTTTGTTTTTAAATGATTTAGAAAAAGGTGTTGAGCCTCAGAGGATTTACAAAACATCCCAATTTGCAGATTTAACACAAACTCCTGTCCCCGATTACCATTTGTTATCAAGAAAGCATTATGCATTTATGAACATTCAGGTATCACGTGGATGTCCTTATGGATGTGATTTTTGCGAAATCACATCATTACTTGGGCATAAGGTTCGTATGAAAGAACCACGTCAGGTTATAAAAGAGCTGGATAGACTATATTCTTTAAACTGAAGAGGTCCTGTTTTTGTTGTAGACGATAATTTTATTGGCAATAAAAAGGAAATTAAAACCAATTTACTTCCGGCATTAAAAATCTGGATGCAAGAACACAAATTTCCATTTTCATTTAATACTCAAACTTCAATAAATCTTGCTGATGATAAAAACCTGATGACCATGATGACAGAATCTGGCTTCGGTTCTGTTTTTATTGGCATAGAGACACCTGTTGAAGAGTCATTGATAGAATGCAATAAACATCAAAACAATAATCGGGATATGCTACAAAGCATTAAAAAGATACAACAGGCAGGAATTCTGATTTCTGGCGGTTTTATAGTTGGTTTTGATAATGATTCACCATCGGTATTTCAGAAACAAATTGATTTTATTCAGCAAAGCGGTATTGTATCGGCAATGGTGGGCATTCTCAATGCCCCAAAAAACACAAAACTCTATAAACGCCTTGAAAAAGAAAACAGGCTAACAACTGAGGCAACAGGAAATAATACAGATTTATCTATAAATTTTGTTCCAAAGATGAATAAGCAGGAGCTGATACAGGGATACCAAAAAATTATTGCAAATATTTATTCTATAAAACCATATTACAAAAGAATTCGTGTAATGTTAACAAACCATAAACATATGGGGGTTAATTCAGGCAGGTTTAATATCAGATTGTTTACTGGATTTTTAAAATCAATCTATATTATTGGAATTAAAAACAAAGGGCGTTCTGAATATTGGAAATTGATATTCTGGACACTTTTCAATCGCCCAAAGTCAATCGTCGATGCTATAGAATATACTGTATATGGATATCATTACAGAATTGTATTCCGGCTAAAGAACTAAACTCAAAGCAACTGCTCTGTATAATAATATATCGTCTTCTTTTTTACACAGCACATTTTTAATACAACAATTTACCACTATGTGATGAATTGTTGAACAGAAACGAATTACAGAAAACATAATCCATAAGATGGGACAAGTAAAAAACCTGGGGACAGCTGGTAGTTTTTGCGCTAATCGGTGTTGGGTTGCCATGCTATGCATGGTGAACTCCTGCGCGTATTATCATCCGAAGTTAACGAAGTAAACGAAGGATGGTAAAGTTATACGTTTATCGTATAACGGCTGAATACCCAACAACACAGCCGTTTCGCACCTCGCAACCGAATAACGAAAAACGCCATTGCAAGGCTAAGCCGTTTCAAAACTCCCCTGGCCCCACGCTTTGCATGATGAACTCCGGGCTTTGACATCGACATCCCCTTGGGACGTATTAACCAATTTATTAACTCACAAATCCAATTTTTCTCACATCGTGGAGGCTGTATCAAAACGTCCATTTTTTGATTTCCACCGACTTATTTGCCCCATCCCATAAGGGTGTATGTCGCTTAAAATCAGCTAACACCCTAAGGTTCGGGCAGTGGCAATTTTCGGGAAAACCAGATTTTGATACAGCCTCATTATCTATCTTAAATTTTATATTTTATATTTTATATTTTATATTTTATATCTTTTGTCTTTATCCCCCAGAAAATTAACCTGACCCCACAAGATGTTCATCTTTCCTGAACAATAAGTGAATTATGTAATAAATGTAATTTATTGTATAATAATTAATTATAAATTGTATCATAATTTTGTGGCATAAATAAAAAAATAATGGATAAACAAAACTATCAACAAGAAATTGAAAAATCAAAGGCACATATTACAGTAGAAATTATTGAATATGTTTCAAACTCCATAGTCATTAAAACAATTTTAAGCAAATCTACCGGAAACATCAGCGTTATGTCAGTTGATAGTGGAGAGCGACTTACAGAAAAAACCTCGCCATTTGACACCTTTGCACAAGTAATTGAAGGAAAGGCAGAAATAATGATTGATGGTAAATCAATACTGCTGAATACAGGGGAGTCAATTATTATTCCTGCTCACAAAACAAACAGGATACAAGCCAATGTCCGCTTTAAAATGATTTTAACTATCATTAAAAGTGGTTATGATTCTGTTGAAATATAAGACCTGAAAGACAACTTAATATTAAAAAATCTTCAAATAATTTATGAAACTATATATTCAATATATGGTCAGTTTGAGATGCAGGCTACTGGTAAAAGAAGAGCTCAAATCGCTGGGACTGAATTATGTAATTGTTAACATTGGAGAAGTTGAAGTTTTGGAAGTCATTAGCATTGAACAAATTCGTTTATTAAAGGCCAGATTACACATATCCGGTTTGGAGTTATTGGATGACTCAAAAAGAATTCTTATTGAAAGAATAAAAATGATTGTCATTGAGATGATTCACTATGCTCAAGAATTGCCAGTAGAAAACTACTCCGATTACATCAGTGAGAAAATGGGATACAATTACACTTACCTATCAAACATTTTTGCAAAAGTAAAAGGCATTACAATTCAACAGTTTATATTAAAGCACCGAATTGAAAGAGCAAAAGAACTTATAATTTATGACAACTTAAGCCTCTCAGATATTTCAAATTTTCTGCAATACAGTAGTGTGATACAATTATCCAATCATTTTAAAAAAGTTACAGGGCTTACGCCTTCTGGGTTTAAGAAGTTGCATAATCAGCGCATGGACAATTGATAGTTCCAAACAAAATTGAATTTATTACAAAAAAGTGTGATATGTGCAAATTTTTATAAATAAAATGTAATATTTTATTGACAATAAACCAGGAATTTTGTAATCATAAAACTAAAAAAAACCACCATGAAAAATCTTCTATACGTTATTGCATGCTTACTTATTGTAATTTGGGCAATTTTGGTCAGACCTACTGGCATAGAAAATTTATTACTTGTGTTTTCGATCCTTATCATCGCATTCACCATTGCTTTTGATAAAAAACTTTCAAGCAAATGGAAGTATTAATACTTTCCATTATTTTGGCTCTTTTTAGTATTGATTTTTTTTAATAATTTAACCTGATACAATGACAAAAAACATTACAGTTTTAATTGCTCTGGATTACGACCAGACAGCAGAGAAAGTAGCAAAAGAAGGTTTTGCTATAGCATCATCAATGAATGCTGATATTATTTTGATGCATGTGGCATCTGAACCAGTATTTTATTCTTCAGTAGGATATTCTCCAATAACTGGATTTTTGGGATATATAAACATGAAAAACATTAAATTTGACAGTACTACAGAGCCAAAAATAATTGCACAATTCTATCTTGATCATTTTAAACAACATCTTGGAAACGATAAAATTAAGACTCATGTTGGAGAAGGTGATTTTGCCGAATCTATACTAGAAACTGCAAAAACCAAACATGCTGATGCCATTGTAATTGGATCTCATAGTCATAACTGGATTGAAAATTTACTAATGGGAAGTGTTACTGAAAAAGTTCTAAAACTTTCGACAATACCATTGATTATAATCCCTGTTGGAAAGAGTGATAAATAAGAAGCTTTGTTTACATACAGCAAATTTTCATTTTTTGTTATTGCTCATCATTTTATCACTATTTATCCCGATCACATTGTCACATTGTCACATCGTCACATCGTCACATCGTGATAAATGAAAAATTGGAAGAAGTATAAAATAACCCTAAATAAAGTACATGAATTTTCTGGAATTCTGTGGTTTGGTAACAACGAGAAAAACGGCCCAATTGAAAGACTGATGATTGTCATAAATGCATGAATTGACAAGATTTTCAATAATTACAATTGATTTTTGCATGTCGAAAATGATTAATTAACAAAAAAAAAACCATAATTAATTTTTTGCTTGAAGCTAAGCATTCACTGCATCGGAACTCCATAAGTGGAGTATTCAAATTCCAAACAAACCCTTGCCTGAAAATACATAAAGATAATGCATTATTCTTTAAATATAAGTGATATATGCAACTAATTTTATTAATTATATAATATTTTATTACGCTTATAGAATCACCTTTGTATCGTGAAAATAGTTTCATCTTTAAAACCTAACAAAACAAAAATATGAACACAACAAAAGTAAAAGGAACCTGGCCTGAACAAAAAGGCAAACTCAAAATGAAATTTGCCATATTAACAGATAACGACCTTATGTTTGTTGATGAAAAAAAAGAAGAGACGCTGGGGCGTCTCCAAATCAAATCTGGCAAAACACAAGAAGAATTTCAAAAGATTATCGCAAAACTTTAATCATTTGTTTTCACAATTACACATTAACAATTAATAAAAAATAAAAAAATCAAAATGAAAAACAAAATCAAATTCACATCTCTTATCATTATAATTGGATTGATGACTTTCAGTATTCAAAGTTGTCAGAAATATGAAGATGGTCCACTAATCAGCTTAAATTCAAGAGCAGAAAGAGTTGCCAACACATGGAAAGTAGATAACTACAAAGTAAACGGAACCGATTTCACTTCAGTTGTATCAGACTATACAGAAACATTTACAAAAGCTGGCAACTATTCTTATCAGTGGGGAGTATTTGGAGGCACGGGAACCTGGGCATTTCAAAAAAATGATGAAGAAATTCTAATCACCGGCACTGACAATCAATCAACACAAACATTGGTAATCCAAAAACTCGAGCAAAAACAGTTTTGGTATTACATTATGGATGGAGATGACAAGAAAGAATTTCACATGATCCAGAAATAAAATTAATAAATAAACAATTAAAATTAAACAAAATGAAAAAAATTATCTTTATAGCAGTGGCTATTATCAGCATGACAAATTTAATTTATGCACAAGACAACGAAACTGATTTCCGGGAACAATTTAAATTTGGCCTAAAAATCGGTGCTAACTATTCCAATATATATGACTCAGATGGAGAAGAATTCAAAGCAGATGGAAAATTTGGTTTGGCAACGGGAGCGTTTCTTTCAATTCCAATAAGCAAATATCTTGGCATTCAACCTGAAATACTTATATCACAAAAAGGATTTAAAGCAACAGGCACAATACTGGGAAGTTCATATAAAATTGTTCGCACAACAACTTATATAGATATTCCTTTATATTTGGCTTTTAAACCAAGTGAATTTATCACGTTGCTGGCAGGTCCTGAATATTCTTATTTATTGAAGCAAAAAGACTCATTTAAAAGTTCATTTCTTAGTTATGAACAGGAACAGGATTTCTCCAATGGTGATTATCGTAAAAACACCATATCTTTTATATTAGGTGGTGATATTAACGTTAAACATGTTGTACTTAGCGCAAGAGTTGGGTGGGATATTCAAAAAAACATGGCAGATGGTTCATCTACTAACCCACGTTACAAAAATGTTTGGTATCAAATGACAGTTGGTTATAGATTTTAAAAAAAGAATAGACAAACTGTTAAAGGCTCTTTTCTAATAGATTAGAGCCTTTACCAAATAATCAAAAAGATAAACTTATAAAGTAAAAAATCTTAAAATAAAAAAAGATGAAGAACCTATCCCATTATTCCATATTAGCAATTATACTTCTTTTTCTCCAGATTGAAAATTTTGCACAAGCACCAAGTCTTGGAACTGCTGCTGATTTTGTATTGTTTTCAACAGACGGGTCAGTCAGCAATTCAGGCATTTCACATCTCACCGGAAATGTTGGCACAAACAATGGTTCCAGCACTTCTTTTGGAAACGTAAATGGTGTTATGCATGATGGAGATGCAGCAAGTATTCAATGTGCTTCAGATTTACTCATTGCATATAATCAACTAGCAAGTGCAATTCCAACTCTTTTCCCTTCTCCGTTATTAGGAAACGGGCAAATTCTTTATGCAGGCATATATTCAATTTCCGGCGCAACAACACTAAATTTAGATCTTACCCTTGATGCAGGAGGAAATCCAGATGCTGTATTCATTATTCAAATTGATGCACCATTTTCAACAAATGCTGATTCGGAAATAATTTTAGCTAATGGAGCTCAAGCCTGCAATGTATTTTGGAAAATCGAAGGCTTGGTGAGTATGGCATCCGGAACCTCAATGAAAGGAACTGTAATTGCAAACAACGCTGCAATTGAAATGAATACAGGTGTTACACTTGAAGGCAGAGCCCTCACTACCACGGGGGCAATAACTATTGATGGTGTTCTGGCATATACACCTATTGGTTGTGGAAGTCCTGAACTTAACGGACCAATAGCACCAGAACTTGGTACTGCTGCATGTTATGTATTATTCTCTTCTGTTGGCGACGTTTCAAACTCAGGCATAACTAATCTAACCGGTGATGTTGGAACAAATGTAGGATCAGCAACTGGCTTTGACCCATTACTGGTAAACGGAACAGTTCATTCAATTCCTGACGGGTCTACTGCACTATCTGCTTCTGATTTATTGGTTGCATATAATTATATTAATACACTCCCGTATGATATTGAGTTATTGTATCCCGCTCAATTTGGAAATAGTCTGGTTCTTACTCCACACACATACTTTATGGGTGGAGCTGCAACATTTACTGATACCGTTTATCTCAATGCACAAGGAAATGAAGATGCAGTATTTGTTTTTCAGATTAACGGAGCACTTACTACCAGCACTTATTCACAAGTTTCACTAATCAACGGAGCACAGGCAAAAAATGTGTACTGGAAGATTGAAGGTGCAGTAACGATTAACAATTATTCAACTTTCTGCGGAACTATAATATGCAATAATGGTGCTTTGGGGGTAATTAATACAGGAGTTGTACTAAACGGAAGAGCACTCACAACCAGTGGAGCTTTAACAACGACAGCAATTACTGCCGTTGCTGAAATGATACCTGCTAATTGCACAACTATAAGTATTCAGTCAAATGATGAACTGTATGATGTAGTTACAATTTATCCGAATCCAATCAGTACATCAATGACAATTCTTGTTAATGATGTGTCAAAAATCAATACATCTGTGTTGAGAATTTTCAATGTTGTGGGAGAAGAAATCATGAATATGGCTATCACTCAGGAACTGACCATCATTGAAACTGCGCACCTTCCTTCAGGATTGTTATTCTACAAAATAATTAATAATAACAATGAAATCCAATCAGGCAAACTGGTTGTTCAACAGTAAATAATAATTTAAAAATTAACAAAATGAAAAAAATCAAATTTTTTACTTCAGTAGCTTGTATGCTGATTGCAAGTATCGCAATATCACAAAATGAAGAAACTGATAACAGAGACAAGTTCCAGTTTGGGCTAAAAGCCGGACTGAATTATTCAAATGTATATAATTCAAAAACTGAAGAATTTAGAGCAGATGCGAAATTTGGATTTGCAGGTGGAGCGTTTTTACTTATTCCAATAGGCAAATATTTAGGTGTGCATCCTGAGATTTTATTTTCTCAAAAAGGGTTTAAAGGAACAGGATCATTGCTTGGTTTCGAGTATGAATTTTCCCGAACAACTTCATTTATAGATATTCCTATTCAGATTGCAGTTAAACCTTCTGAATTCATCACACTCGTTGCAGGTCCTCAGTATTCATATTTGTTAAGTCAAAAAGATGAATTTACCAGCACAATTTACAGTACTTCACAAAAGGAAGAATTTGAAAATGACGACATCCGCAAGAATATTTTAGGAGTTGTTGCTGGGCTGGATATAAACATAAAGCAAATTGTAATAGGTGCTCGCGTGTGCTGGGATGTTCAAAACAACAAAGGCGACGGAACTTCAAGCACTCCAGTATACAAAAACACATGGTTTCAGGGCACAGTTGGATACAAATTTTAATTCATTGCTATGAGAAATATTCTATACATTATTGCAGTGGTATTTATTATTCTTTGGGCTGTTGGATACTTTGGATACAACGCAGGCAAATTTATTCACATCCTGATTTTTGTTGCAGTTGTATTAATCCTGCTAAGAATTATTAGTGGAAGAAGACTTTAAGATAAAGAAAAAACAAAAAAAAGTGGAGACCAGATACCACTCTGCCATGTCAGAAAAACGGGGCAAAACCGAAAAGCCATATGAGTAGGAAATTTAATTTTTTTCTTATGAAAACCTTAAAATTTTTCTTTATTATTTTAATCCTAACATTTGCAATTCCAGGTTTAAACAGCTGTAACAAATGCAAGAATGAAGACCCATCTGCAAGAATTATTAATAATGGGTCTGAAAAAGCGAGTGTTCAAATTAAAACTTCTGGTGGAAACACTATCAATATTAATAATGTTGATCCGGGCACATCTTCAGCTTATGACTCTTATGCATCTGGCATAGTAACTTTCACTATTACTATTTCTAACAATGTTTATGTTGAAACGGTACAAATGCTAGATTGCTATAATTATGATATTGCTATTGATACAAATAATCACATTACAACAACTGCACTAAACAGAAATGATTGATTATAAAAAGAACACTTGCCTTTAACAACAAACTGATGGTCTGCGAAGGTTTTTAAGGCTTTCGACCTAAAGTTTCAAAAAAAAGTGGAGACCAGAAACCACAAAAAAACGGAGCGAGACCGAAAAGCTATATGAGTAGGAAATGTAAGAATTAAAATTATGAAAAAAACAAGTTTATTAATCGTTGTTGTCCTGATTATGACATCAGGCAATGCATTTAGCCAAAGTCCATTACCTGTGGGAAAAACTCAACTCAATTTTGGAGTCGGTTTTTCTGGCTGGGGGATTCCTGTATATGTTGGAATAGATTATAGTGTTCACCCCGACATTACTGTAGGAGGAGAAATATCATATCGTTCATATCGTGAAAACTGGAAGAGGGAATATTATGTTCACAATGTAATGGGATTTTCCGTTAACGGAAATTATCACTTTAATACTTTACTGAAAATTCCACAAAAATGGGATTTTTATGCTGGTCCTAATATTGGATTTTTTGTTTGGACATCTCCATTTGATTATTATGGAACCCATCGTTCCGGATTAGGAATAGGCGGTCAGGTTGGCGGCAGATACTATTTTTCTGAAAGAATGGGTTTAAATCTTGAATTTGGTGGAGGCAATGCATTTGTAGGAGGAAAATTTGGTTTATCAATCAAATTATAAGTTTACCACAAGATAAAAAATATCCTTTGGCAGAAACGATTCTATCAAAATAAAAATGACCACACATTTTAAAGGGGCAGATCCGAAAAGCCTTATGAGTAGGAACAACAAAAAAAACACTAAAACTATGAAGACAATTAAAATTTTAGCAATCATTGGAGTTGTTGCATTTATAACTTCATGCGCAAGCACCTCTAAATTTCCTGTTTCTCAGGTAACCCCTGCAGCAGACATTACAGCAAAAATTAAAAAACAAGACAAACCAAATTATCTTGTAACAATTACAGCCAATAATCTTGCTGCGAGTGAGCGTTTAGACCCCCCAAAGAAAAACTATATAATATGGGCTGTTTCAGATGCAGGAGTTACCAGAAATATTGGTCACTTTACCCAAAAAAATGCCGTCGAATCAACTTTCAAAAGCTCCTTCCCTTACAAACCTGTTGAAATATTTATTACTGCAGAAGACGAAGAAGGTTTGTGTGAACCTGCCGGTATTGAAATTGCAAGAACAAAACTTTAAAAGCAATGAGAATCATTAAAACAATTTTCCTAATGCTCTTTATTATCGCAATTGCAATATTTACATTTCAAAACATGGGAATAATTAAAATGAGCTTTTTGAACTGGCATTTGGAAATACCATTGTCCATAGCAAGTGTTTCACTCTACATTTTGGGTGCAATTTCCGGAGGCTTGATATTTTCAATGCTCAAAAAGCTCTCATCTGATAATTCTGAAACAGAAAAAAAGAGAAACAGATTATTATGAAAAATGAAAATAAAACCAATTTTGAAGAACCTGTTGCTGAAACAATCCAACACAAGAATCGAAGCAAATTCAAGGTGAAACTTATTGTTTTCTTAAAAAACCACAAGGCTGCAATAACTTTATGCCTGATACTTCTTGTTGCTATTATTTGGTTCTTTTTCAAATTACGCATTAATGAGAAAAATTTCATAAATGAAAAGGCTCATATAATAAAACAATATGAAAACACCATTGACAGTTTGCAAATAAAGCATCTTGAGTTTGCAACCGAAGTTTTTTCATGGTCAGTAAGAAGTGAGTTATTTAGAAATAACACAGAAAATCTAAATCAACTTTTAACGGTATTTGTAAGGGAATCTGGTGCAGATTTGGTTCAAATCATAAATCCAGAGGATAAAACGGTATTGTTGTCTTCTGACAAAAAATATGAAGGCATCAAGTACCCTGATCTTTTAAACATTGAAATAAACAAAACGGTCATTCTTGAAGAAGAAGGTGTTGTAAAAATAATTACCCCTGTCATGGGTTTTAATACTATGATTGGAATTTTGATTGTCGAAACAAGAAAAGAATAACCACAGTTAACATTCAAGCAGTCGCTCTGGTCTCGAATAATCGTGAACAGAGCGACTATGATTGGGTAGAAGTGAAGAAGTTTATGATTAACAACAACTTATCACAAAGAAGTCTGCTTACAAAACTATTTGTAACTGCTCAGCATTGCAATAGCGTTTTTGGTTATACGGTAGGGAGATGCGTTTCGTTATGCGTTTATCGTATAACGGCCGATGACCGAACATCGCAATAGATTCTCGCAGGAGTTCACCATGCGAAGCATGGCAACCGCTCCAAAGGAGTCCCTCAAGGGAAACACCGATTAACGTAATATACGGATTACTTCTGAGTAGTAGCAACTATTTGAATAAGAATCATGATTTCATGTTGTTTTGAACAACCAAACTACAGAAAACCAATTTCCAATACTGTAATTTTTTTCTTAAAAAAGAAACACTACTACACCCCTATTCCAAAATACTCAAATCCCTGATTCTTCATTTCTTGTGAATCATAAATATTCCTTCCGTCAAACACAAGAGCGTGTTTGAGTTTGTTTTTCACTTCCTGCCATTTTGGAGAGCGAAACTGTGTCCATTCAGTAACAAGCACCAGGCAATCGCACCCTTCCAGTGAATCGTAAATATCGTTGGCATATTCAATCTTACCCCCTATCCTGCGGTGACATTCTTCCATTGCCACAGGATCATAGGCTCTGACAGCGCAACCTGCTGTTGTGAATTTGTCAATAAGCACCAATGCAGGTGCTTCGCGCATATCATCGGTGTTGGGTTTGAAAGAAAGACCCCACATGGCTATCTTTTTTCCCTGCAAATTTCCGTTGAAATAGTTGCTGACTTTGTTAAAAAGTACAGACTTCTGATCATCATTCACATCTTCAACAGATTGCAAAATACGCAAATTGTATCCGTTTTCAATTCCTGTTTTAATCAATGCTTTCACATCTTTGGGGAAGCATGACCCACCATAACCAACTCCGGGATACAAAAACTTCATTCCAATTCTGCTGTCGCTTCCAATGCCTTTTCTCACCATATTCACGTTGGCCCCTACTATTTCACACAAATTGGCAATATCGTTCATAAAACTGATACGAGTGGCAAGCATGGAGTTGGCTGCATATTTAGTCATTTCGGCTGAGGGAACATCCATAAAAATGACTGGATGACCATTGAGAGTGAACGGTTTGTAAAGTTTTGACATAATTTCTTCTGCACGGTCTGACTCCACTCCCACCACAATGCGATCGGGTTTCATAAAATCAAGAATGGCATCACCTTCTTTCAAAAATTCAGGATTGGAAGCCACGTCGAAATCCATATTCAGGTTTCTGTTATTTAGCTGCTCTGAAATGGCATTGCGTACTTTTTTTGCAGTGCCAACCGGAACTGTACTTTTGGTAACCACCAGCATATAGTGATTCATGTTTTTTCCTATTGTGCCGGCCACATCGAGTACATATTTCAAATCGGCGCTTCCGTCTTCGTCGGGAGGAGTGCCAACGGCGATAAAAATAACATCTGCACCTTCCATCACTTCTTCAAGTTTCAGGCTAAATTTCAGTGTGCCTTTTTCAATATTTCGCTTCAGCATATCATCCAGCCCTGGTTCATAAATGGGGGATTTTCCATCTTCGAGCATCTGGATTTTTCGTTCATCAACATCAACGCAAACCACATCAATGCCCACTTCGGCAAAACATGTACCGGTAACAAGTCCTACATATCCGGTTCCAACAATTACAACTTTCATTTGAGTAAGGTTTTAAAATTAGTGCTGCAAAAATAGTTGAAAAAACCATATACCGAATGTGCATTAGATAAAATTTTATTAATTTGAGAACTTTGTAGTACTTTTATTCATTGGTTTAAATAATATTACTTATTTTTGATAAAAGTTTATGCCAAAACAAGTTATAAAGAAACATAAATTATGTAGTTATTGAAATCTGGCTTTAATCCACATTAATACAAATTAAATGAAAATATTGATAATTGCCATCTTTTTGTACTGTTTCAGTTTTATACATATTTATGGACAATCAGACGGTAGTCTTGATTTAACATTCGGACAAAATGGAAAAGTAATTACAAACTTGGGATGGAATGATGTTGCCCTATCTGTTGCAGTACAAGCAGATGGAAAAATTATTGTTGCAGGTTTAACACAAGATGATATGGGCGATATGGACTTTGCAGTACTCAGATATCAGGAAAACGGAATGCTTGACAGTTCATTTGGAATTAATGGAGTAGTAATCACGGATTTTGGAGGACAGGATTGGGCAAACTCAGTTAAACTACAAAATGACGGTAAAATTCTTGTTGCAGGTTCAACCTATCAAAATTATAATACAGATTTTGCCATTTGCAGATACCATTCTAATGGAATTCTTGATTATTCATTTGGTGTAAATGGAAAAGTAACTACTGATTTTTGGGGATTTGGTGATGAAGCAAATGACATGCTATTGCAACCAGACGGAAAAATTGTTGTCGTTGGAACCGGAGGCTATAGTAACTTTGGTATTGCAAGATATAACACTGACGGTTCACTTGATACGTCTTTTAATAACACAGGGCTGGTTATTATTGATTTTTTAAATGCAAATGCATATGCATGGACAACTGAAATTCAGAGTGATGGCAAGATAGTTGTTGCTGGGACATCTTCTCCAACACCTTATAATTATTTTGCTATAACACGGCTCACAAAAAATGGGCACATTGATAATTCATTTGGAATCAATGGTAAGGTAATCACTGATTTTGGTTCCCAGAACAACTTTGCTGAAGCCATGAAAATTCAAGAAGATGGTAAAATTATACTTGCCGGATATTCTTATTGTTTTCCAAATTACAGTCAGGACTTCTCAATTGTTAGATACAATACCGATGGAAGTACGGACTACACTTTCGGAAACAATGGGTTTGTAAGAACTGACTTTGGGACTAGTGATTATGGTTATTCCGTTGCAATTCAGAACGACAACAAGATTATTGTGGCAGGTTATTCAGGATATCCTGACTCCAGCAATTTTGCCATTGCTCGATATAATACTTTTGGAATATTGGACAGTACATTTGGTAGTTTTGGCAAGGTAACAACTAATTTTGGTGGAATGTGGGACTTTGGTTTTTCTATGATCTTACAGACAGATGGAAAAATTATTGTCGCTGGCTCCAGTAGAGTAGAGCGAGGAGCAGCGAAATTGCTACTCCCGCCCCCTCGTCAAAC
>CAZGIW010000089.1:0-16156 GCA_964526285.1 uncultured Bacteroidales bacterium
TTTTTGATGATATTTTTGGTCTGGTAGTTCAGTTGGTTAGAATACATGCCTGTCACGCATGGGGTCGCGGGTTCGAGTCCCGTCCGGACCGCAAAAGGAGAAAGAAATTTCTCCTTTTTTGGTTATAAACAAAATGATGATGTTTTACTCCTATGTGCTTTTTTCTGCAAAAATTGACAAACTATATTTTGGTTACACTCAGGATGTTGACTCAAGATTGAAACGACATAATTCGGGAAGCCAAAGCTATACTGCTACTGGGAGGCCATGGGAATTGCGTTATTTATTCCTGTTATTCAACCATAAAAAAAATCCTTAATTTTACCACTGCAAACAATTGAGTTAATTCTGTATGCAAATAATTAAAGATAACGCTGACAAAATCATCATCTGGTTTGCTGTTGTTGCTATTCCACTCATATTTTCTGCAAAATCTGCAGACCCAGATTTGTATTTGCGGTTTGCTATGATGTCTGTTGCTATGATTGCTGCATGTGTGTTCATAGCATTTTCAGCTAATAAAATAACAGTGGAAAAAATGAATGTGTTTCTACTGCTGTATATTGTATTTGTAATCTATACTTTTTCAAGAACTTTTTCAAGTATCAACACTGGAGCAGCTGTGTTTGAATGGCTCAGAATTTTTCTGACATTTTTAGTATTTTTCATCTTTGTAATCCTCTTTGAAAATAAGAAGAATGCCAGTGCACTCTTCAGGGCTTTCACATTCCTGTGTTTCATACTTGCTTTTACAGGTTTAATACAGTTGCTCATAATTATAAACGAAGGAAATTTATCCATCCCGCTGAGTACCTACAGAGTCAGCTTCTTCTACGGACACAGAAACCTGTTTGTGCAAATGCTGGCTATGAGCTTACCCTTTGCTTTGTGTACAGCTGTTTTTGACAGGAAAAAACTTTGGAGAACAGCAGCAGTGGCAGCTTTGTCGGTTGCAATTTTTGTTCTGATAATATTATCAAACCGTGCTGTCTGGATTGCAATTTCGTCAGGCCTTGCTATTATTGTGTTTTTTCATTTCAGATATTACAAAAGGTTTAAAACCGACATAAAAGTGGCCATAATTAGCAGAAAACTGCTTTGGTTGAGCTTGATTGCATCTTTTATTGTAACTGTCATATCATACACAGCATTTTCAGATAAAAGCAGCATCGTCTCTCATACCCAGGGGATACTTGATACAGACAAAGGCTCTGCAAAAGACAGAATAATTCTTTGGCAAAAAACAATTCAACTCATTGAAGAAAAACCTGTTTTTGGTCATGGCACAGGAAGTTGGAACATTGAAATTCTAAAATACGGCAATACTGGACTGGTGTCTGAAGATAATATAACATTTTATCAGCGACCACACAATGATTTTCTATGGATTGTTGGTGAAACCGGCATAAGTGGCTTTGTCCTTTATTCAGTTTTATTGATGCTTATTCTCTACTTTTCCATCAAAACCATCATCAGAAGCAAACAATATGAGGAATTCTTTTTCAATCTGACCTTGTTGTCTGTTCTGATACTGTTTCTTGTGCTTTCTTTTTTCAGTTTCCCAAAGGAACGAATTGAAACGATTGTGGTTGTTTCTCCGGTGTTTGCTCTCATATATGCTGCATACTACAAAAACAAAGTTAAAACACAGCTCCGTAGTGCTTTTCTTATACCTTTGATGTTATTGCTATTGATAGTCATGTCATTTACTGGTATTAGTTTATATCGTTCTGATATTCATTTACGTAATGCACTTATTGCAAAGGATGAGAAAAATTATCAGAAAGTAATCAGGGAAATCAATCAAGCAGAATCAGGAATTTTCAAAATTGATCATTTTGCAACTCCTTTGATATGGTACAGAGGAAGTGCTTATTTCAATCTTCATAATACTCAGAAAGCCCATGATGATTTCAAAAAAGCTTATGAATTAAACCCATACCATATTCATGTTTTAAATAATCTGGGAACAACATCTCATTTGCTTGGAGACAACATTAGTGCAGAAAAGTTTTTCAGTGAAGCAGTGAAGATTGCTCCTGGATTTGAAGATGCAATTCTGAATCTTTCGGCCCTTTATTTTAATCAGGGTAGAATTGATGAAGCGTACGAAACCATTTATGGAATTAACAATCAAACAGATAATCCAAGATACAGGCCGTTTCTTGAAGCAATTTTATTTGCAAAACTGGAACTGATATTTGAAAATGAACCTGATGCTTTCGTAACTATTCAACAGATGATTACAGAAACGGATTCTTTGTACAAATGGCATATAGAATCTGTTGAAAATCAAACAGATTTGAATACAATTCTTCACGATAAAGTATTGAGGTAATAGATATTTATTTGTGCATCGCTTTTTTTTTTTACAAGTTCAAAATCAAGAAATTTTATTATTTTTGTATTTATAAATATTTCCATACCATGAAGAAGTCATTATCGTTTTTTATTGTATTTTGCGTTTTATTTCATGCAAACAGTCAGACAATTACAGATTTTACACCACCCACGGGGCATCAGCGGCAATTTTTAACAGCAACAATCACAGGTCAAAACACAAACTTTCAGCAGGGAACAGATGCTGTTAGGCTTACCAGAGGTTCAACTGTAATTACACCCCATCAGACAAACGTCGTAAGTCCCACACAAATAAATGCAGTGTTTATTTTAAATCAGGATCATCCGGTAGGTTACTACAATGTTTCTATTCAAAAATGGGGTAGCTATACTTTATCTTTAAATGATTGTTTTTATCTGGAAAACGACACTTTGATTTCAACTATAGCCAATATTTCTCCTTCTGCAGCTGAACAGGGAGAATCTGTTACAATGATTATCACTGGTTCAAATACCAATTTCGGATATCCCAATACACAAACAAATGTCAGGCTAAAACAGGGAGCAAATACAATTTATCCTACCGGCATAACAATTGTAAATCAGACGACTATACATGCAGAGTTTATTTTCTCATATGCTCAACTTGTTGGTAATTACGATGTTATTATTTTTAATTCTCTTGATGGCACTTTAACTGTAATAGGTGGGTTTACTCTTAATCAGGGACCTTCAGTTCCATCAATCACTGAAGTGAGTCCAAAGGTAGGAGTGAGGGGAGAAACACTGCAGCTAACCATTACCGGACAAAATACCAATTTTCAGCAGGGAACAGATAAGATAAGACTTTCCAAATCAGGTCAATCAGATCTCTGGCCACAGAGTACTGCTGTTTCAAACAGCACGACTTATCGAGCAACTTTTAATTTTACTCAAAGTTTGCAAACAGGGCATTATACCATAAACATGGAGGGAAATGCTCTAATCACATATCAGAACGGGTTTACACTTGCAAAACTATACACTAAAACCGAAGCTGAACAATATCTTGATACAACAGTTGTGAATGACACAACAATTATTATAATTTCTCCGGATATATTTTCTTATGCAACTTACCTGAATACCTATAATATGTATGAGGCAGTTTTGGGAGATGGCAACCCTTTGCCAGGATACATGATATTCGACCCCATGAACCTTATTCTCTATATAGTAAATGCAAAAACAAGTCTTGACAGTACAATTGTATTTACAGTGACAGATATCAACAGCAGAACAGCTTCTGTGGCAATCCCGTTTGGGGAATATCTTACAGGTGAGAAACCGCATATGCTTATTGAAACAAAATATCTTCTTTTTCCCAATCCTTCACGAAGTTCTTTATATATAAGTAATTTATACGAAAACTCAGAATATATTATCTATAATATCCTTTCGAACAAAATTGAAGAGGGCAGGTATATTCCTGGTTTGGGAATTCCGGTTTCTCATTTGCCTGATGGTATATATTTTATTGAATTTTCACAGGAAGGAATATTATTCCGAAGAAAGTTTTTTAAACTGTAACAAACTACCTTGTAACATTCCATTTAATTTCTTATCTTTGTTGAAAATTTCACAAACAATGAAAACACTCAACATTTCATTATATATACTTTTTTTCTTCTTAACAGGATTTGTTACAAAATCTCAAAACAATTTGTATCCGTTTGGCTTTGATCAGGATTTCTCTGTAGTGGTTGTTGACCAAACTAATGATACACTCGATTTTGCCTGGTGGGGTGGATTAAATGCTGTGCAATTTGCTGAAATGGACTTGAACCTCGACGGTGTTACAGATTTGATTCTTTTCGACCGAAGCGGAAACAAATTGCTGCCTTTGATAAACGAAAACATTCATGGAGAATTCAGCTACAGATATGCACCCGAATACAGAAAGTATTTTCCTTCTGATCTTCATGACTGGATTATTACTTATGATTTTAACAACGACGGAAAAATGGATATCTTTTCATATTCAGTGGGTGGAATTAAAGTGCACAAAAATGTTTCAACAACCACCGAACTGAAATTTGAACTTTGGTCTTTTTTACTTAATTCACTGATATACAGTAATTATCTAAACATATATTTAACAGATGTTGATTATCCTCTCATTACAGATGTTGACGGTGACGGTGACGTGGATATTCTGACTTTTTATTTACTTGGGAATTTTGTTGAATTACATAAAAACATGGGGGTTGAATTGCATGGAAATTCTGATACCATGGATTTTCACCGGGATTACAGATGCTGGGGAAATTTTGCCGAACATGATAGCAGTAATGAATTATATCTGGAAATTACTTGTCCATGGTCAAAAGATTATCAAACACCAGATAAGGATATTATGCATGTGGGGTCAACTATGCTGTTTATTGACACTGACGGTGACGGATTAAGAGACCTGCTGCTCGGAGATACAGATTATCCAAATCTTATTCTTCTCAAAAATGGAGGGACTTCTGATTCTGCCCATTTTATCTCTCAGGATCTTTATTTTCCCTCAAATACAAAAAGTATTGAACTTTATTCTATCCCTGTGCCGGCTTTTATAGATATTAACAATGATGGAATGAAAGAGCTGCTTGTGTCAAATTTTGATGCTTCTCCTGTTATCAGTGAAACTAAAAACAGCATATGGTATTATAAAAATCATGGTACCAATGATAGCCTTGATCTTGAATTTATTCAGGACAATTTTATACAGGACAAAATGATTGAGCATGGAAGCGGTGCTTATCCTGTGCTTCAAGACTGGAACGGAAACGGACTGCATGATTTATTCGTAGCCAACTATGGTTCAAGGGATTCTTCATGGTATGAATTCGGATTTCTATATAGTTCATTCATTTCTACCATTGCTCTTTATGAAAACATAGGTACAGCAACAGAACCAAAGTTCAAACTTGTTACAGAAGATTTTGCAAACATCTCTTCACTTGAACTTATTGCTGTTTATCCTGCATTTGCTGACCTTGACGGAGACGGGGATATGGATATGGTCATTGGTAACCGCGAAGGCACACTTCTCTATTTTGAAAACACAGCTGGTGTTGGCAATCCAATGAATATGAATTTGGTTAATCCTAACTGGTTGGGTATTGATGTTGGACAGTTTTCTGCACCGGTGTTTTTCGATTTAACAAAAAACGGACTACCTGACCTTATTGTTGGTGAGCGCATGGGATACTTGTCATACTGGCAAAATACAGGAACAGCAGCTTCCCCTTTGTTTACACATATTACTGACACTCTTGGACAAGTGTATACCGCTGATTTGATGCATTCATATTATGGTCACAGTATTCCATGTTTCTTCAGAGATACGTTGGGTGAGACTTTTCTTTTTACAGGATCAAATCGTGGATGGATTCTTCATTATAAAAATATTGACAACAATTTAAGCGGAGCATTTACACTGATTGATACTGTGTTTGTTGCTGACGGAAATGATAAAATCAAAATTGCAGAAGGCATGAGAGTGGCCCCGTTTGTTTTTGATCTGAATAATAATGGGTATCCTGATATGCTTGTTGGTAACTACAGGGGAGGGTTGTCCTATTTTAAAGGTGTTCAGCCACCTCCGGATACTGTCGGTATTTCATCTCCTACAACGCCTGATTTCAATCTTAAGGTTTTTCCCAATCCATTTATTGATGAAATTATAATAACAACTGAGGAAAATATCAATCTTAACAGCATACAAATTCAAGTATATTCAATTGACGGAAGGCTTATACTTTCTGATTTTTTAGAAAATTCTCATGAAATCAGAATCAATACGTCTGCTTTGCAACAGGGTTTGTATATTATTCAGGTATTTGCTGAGAATAGTTTTAATGTCAGGCAATTGAAACATACCAAAATTGTGAAGTATTGATTATCAGATATTTTTGATTGAAATTAAAAGATTGTTAATAAGTTTTCTAATAATCTTTTTTATCAGATTACTTCTGTAAACATGAAATATTCTATATTTGAAAACGTTTATAAAACGTTGTTTAAAAAAAAATTGACTTATGAGAAAGAAAGTAGTGGCCGCCAACTGGAAGATGAACAAAACCCCTCAGGCGGTGTCCGAATTTTTACAGTTATTTGATTATGAGAAAGCTGCAACATGTTTCAATGTGCAAACAATCATTTGTCCATCTTTTCCATACTTGATGATGCTTCATGAATTCTATTCAACAAAGGGCATTTTTGTTGGAGCACAAAATGTTTCACAGCATCAGGAAGGAGCCTTTACCGGAGAAGTTTCTGCAAATATGCTTAGCGAAATGAAAATCACACATTGTATTGTGGGACATTCTGAACGAAGGCAGTATTTTGATGAAGATGACAAGATGATTTCTGAAAAGGTAAATATTCTTCTTTCCAATAATGTTCAGCCAGTTTTTTGTTGTGGTGAGTTGCTTGAACAACGTAACTCAGGAAAACAGTTTGACATAGTTGAAACTCAGATATCAAATGCTTTGTTCCATCTCAATGAACAGCAATTTAGCCGCATTATCATTGCTTACGAACCTGTTTGGGCTATTGGTACCGGAGTGAATGCCACTTCAGAGCAAGCACAGGAAATGCATTGCTTTATCAGAGGTTTAATTAAGAAACAATTTGGAGAAAGTGTGGCTGAAAATACTCAGATTCTTTATGGAGGCAGTTGCAACTCATCCAATGCTGCTGAGCTATTTCAATGTGAGGATGTTGATGGAGGACTTGTTGGCGGAGCATCTCTCAAACCTGATGAATTTATTAAAATAATTTTGATTGCCAATGAATAAAACACGATATCTTGAAGTAGTTTGGCGTCAGTATTTTACTGAGGAAGAATCGGAAATGCTTGTTTCATTTCTTGATTTGATTGGTTTTGATGCTTTTCATGAAGATGATGGAATTTTCCGTGCCTATATTGATTCTGAAATATTTGATAGTAAACTACTTGCTGAAACACTATCAAATATACCAATTGAAAAAGAACTAAGTATTTATGAAATTTCAAAACTTCCTGATAAAAACTGGAATGAAGAATGGGAAATTAATTTTCCTCCGGTGATTATTTCAGATTCTGTTATTGTTAGAGCACCTTTTCATCAACATAATACTGAAATTCCATATGAAATCATCATAAACCCGAAAATGTCTTTTGGCACCGGGCATCATGAAACAACTTCAGGCATGCTTGAAATGATGCCTGAGCTTGATTTTCAAGGTAAAAATGTTATTGACATGGGCTGTGGTACAGGAATATTGTCTGTTTTTGCTGAAAAACTCGGAGCATCACATGTTACCGCAGTTGACTATGATTTTGGTTGTTTTGAGAATACAAAAGAAACCATTCAACTAAATCATTTACTATGCACTGAAGTGATGCATGGAGATAATAAAATAATTGCGGGCATGAGTGCTGATATAATTCTGGGCAATATTAACAGAAATATTCTTCTGGAGCACATTTCAACCTATGCTGATTGCCTGAGGAAACACAAGGGATATTTGATGATGAGTGGCTTTTACAGTGAAGACCTTGGCATGATAGATGAAGAGTGTATGAAAAATGACTTAAAAAGAGTGAAGTATTTTGAAAAAAACAATTGGATAACTAGTTTATATAAGATTATTTAAATATTTATGAAAAAGATAGTTACATTTTCAATTTTTGTATTATTGGGTGCATATATTTCCAATGCTCAAACTTTTTCTGGTTTTTCAGGAAAAACAGAAACATATCCCATAGAACTTGCTGTTTTTTTTCAAACCACACCTCAGAAAGATGATAAAAAGGCAGGAGAAATTTACACAACAAATTTTGCAGTTTTTTGGAACAGCGGACAACTTACAGAGGCAGACAAGCAAAGCATTGTAGATCTTTCAGTTCTCATGCATAAAAAAAAGATGCGACCATTTCCTCAGTTCAAACAGTATCTTGATGTTGTTTTAGTCGTTTTTGAAACTGGCCAAAAAAATCAAACATTTGTCTCGTGGCAAAAAACACTAGGGGAATTAATAAGCAGATCTACAAGTAAACCATTTACAGACTTTCTTACTTTCAGCAGTTTGTTTTTCAGTGAACTTACCCTTTATTCTTCAGCAACAACTGTTTGGAAAGCACAAGCTTCAGATTTTGAATTTACTTACGATTCTCTGGCGAGAATAAACTTCAATTCTCCAATGACATTGGTTTGTTATGCCAATAATGACAGTTCTGTTATTTTGCAAACTACCGGAGTTTTTTATCCCACTTCCAACAGATGGGTAGGAAATCAGGGAAGGATAAACTGGATTAGGGCTGGTTTTAAGCCAGCAGAATTGTATGCAGAATTTGGTGTATATGAAATTGATATTCGCAAAAGAGAATATGAGATAGATAATGTGAATCTTTTTTATCCTGAATATTTCGGAGCCCAGGCTATTAACGGAAAGCTGGAAGAAAAAATACTTGCCAACAGGAGTGGAGTTGATGCTTTGTATCCCAAATTTGTATCATCAGGTGAGAGGTTTCAGTTGAAAAACTTATATAAAAATGTCGATTATGAGGGTGGAATCACTGTGAATGGTGCAAGATTGCTTGGATCAGGAGATGAGGATGGAAAAGCTGATGTTTATATTTACCGTGAAGGGAAGTTATTTATGAAATTCTCATCTGATTCATATATTATCAGAAAAGACAGAATTACTTCAAACAGATCAGAGATTACAATCTACTGGGAGGGTGATTCCATATATCATCCGGGTATTCCAATGACTTACAATGACAGCATCAGGCAGGTGAAAGCAATCAGAGAAAGAGAAGGGTTGTCAAGAGCACCATATTACAATTCATATCATAAGCTCGAGATGGATTTTGAAGCCATGTATTGGAATATTGATGAACCAAAAATTGAGTTTAGAATGATTATTGGACCTGGAGCAGAAGGAGATGCAAAATTTACATCTGTAAACTATTACAGCCAGTTTGAATTTGACAGGGTGAGAGGGATTGACGAAGTACATCCCCTCATAGCACTTAGAAATTGTGCAGAACAAAATGGATCCAGAATTATCACAGTACTTGATTATGCAAAATACAGAAAGCTTCAGACAGAAATTGTCAGAAACCAAATTATCATATTGGCGCAGCAGGGATATGTATTCTTTGATCCCGTTACAGATAAAGTATATGTAAAGGATAAAGTATATGATTTTATAGCAGCATCTGCAAAACGGGTTGATTATGATGTTATTCAGTTTAGCTCTGTTATTACAGCTCAAAGTAATGCAACTCTGAGTTTGTTGAATTTTGATTTAAAAATGCGTGGTGTTTCAAGAATATTTCTCAGTGATTCTCAAATGGTTCAGATTTTTCCGGGTGACCAGGAGATTACTATTAAGAAAAATAGAGATTTTGAATTTAACGGAAGGGTTCGGGTTGGCTTATTCGATTATTTTGGATCTGATTTTTATTTTGAATACGATAAATTCAAAATTAATATGCCATTGATTGACTCATTATCATTCAGGGTGAAGAGCAGAAAACCGGATGAATATGGTTATTATCCTTATGTGAAAGTAAAGAGTTCAATCGAGGATTTATCTGGAGATCTTCTCATTGATCATCCCAGCAATAAATCAGGAGCCAAACCCTTTAAGGAATACCCCATATTTAACAGTAAAAAATATTCTTATGTGTATTACGACAAAACATCCATATATCCCGGAGCATATAAAAGGGAAGATTTCTTCTACAGAATTGACCCATTCCAGCTTGACAGTATGAATGAACTCACAACAGACGGAATTGAGTTTATTGGATATTTGTCATCGGCAGGAATTTTTCCGGATATTCATCAACCTTTAAAGGTTCAGGAAGACTATTCTCTTGGGTTCAGATATACAACACCGCCTGCAGGGTTGCCTGCTTATGGGGGAAAAGGAAAGTTTACCAACATGATTGACTTAAGTAACCAGGGCTTTAGAGGTGACGGAACGCTTCATTATCTTACATCTACTTCAGTATCTGATAAGTATTTGTTTTTTCCTGAGAAAACTGTTTCTGAAAATGTAAAAACTTTTGATATTGCCCAGAAGAAAACAGCAACTGAATATCCTCCTGTGAAAGGTAGAAATGTGAAACAGGAATGGTTGCCCTATGCCGACCAGATGACTGTTACAACTATGGAAACACCATTTGAAATATATGAAGAAAACACTCTGCTAACAGGTTCTCTGACACTTACACCCTCATTACTATCTGGCAGCGGAATGATGGAGTTTAACAATGCCATCATTACTTCAAATAAATACAAATACATCAACAGAAGCTTTACAACAGACACCTGTGATTTCAGATTGAAAACCTATGATTTGAATGAAATGGCTTTTATCACGGAAAACTATAAAGGATATATCAATTTTGATGACAGAAAAGGCGAGTTCAAATCAAACGGTGGTTCTTCAAAGGTTAGTTTTCCTGCCAATGAATATATTTGTTATATGGATCAGTTTGACTGGTTTATGGACAGAGATGAAATTGATCTAAGAAATGATGATGAAAGTATGCCGGAGCTGGAAGGTCTTGATTTAAAACAACTTGCAGATATTGATTTGTCAGGTTCTGAATTTATTTCTGTTCATCCTGCACAGGATTCGCTTAGGTTTACTTCATCACGAGCCAAATATAATTTGAAAGACCAGATAATTTATGCCTATGATGTGAAATTCATTCGTGTTGCAGATGCAGCCATATTCCCGGGAGATGGAAATGTTACCATTCTGAGAAAAGCAGAGATGCTGCCATTGGAAAATGCTCAGATTCTTGCCAACACAACGACGAAGTATCATATAATTACTGGAGCTGCAATCAATATCCATGGAAGAAAAAGTTATGCCGGAAGTGGGAATTACGAATATATTGATGAAATGGAGAGTTCTCAGAATATTTTCATGAATTCAATTAAGGTAGATGAAACATTGCAAACTGTTGCCTCAGGTGAAATAGGAGATAGTGTCGACTTTACTCTCAGTCCGTTTTTTGATTATCACGGAAAAGTTGATCTTTTTGCAAACAGAGAATTACTGACTTTTACAGGAGGGACAAGAATCAAACATGACTGTGATACTTTGACCCGAAGATGGATGAGATTCAGTACTGAAATTGATCCAATGAATATCATGATTCCTGTTGCAGAAGATTTACGTGATGTGAATGCTGCTAAAATATACTCTGGAATTTATTTCTCCAGTGATAGCATTGGTGTTTATTCAGCGTTTATCGGTCCTAAAATGAAAGGAGGAGATATGGAAGTGGCAACAGCAAATGGTTGGTTGACATATGACAAAATTACAAGTGAATACAGAATTTCATCAAAAGAAAAGCTGAGTCAACTTACTTTGCCGGGCAATTATCTTAGTTTGGCTATTTATCGTTGCCAAACCAGAGCCGAAGGAAAACTAAGTCTTGGTGCTAATTTGGGAAGAGTGAATATGAATTTCTTCGGATCTGTTCTGTATAATTCAAGACAGGACACTACACTAATCAATGCAGTTGTGGAACTTGATTTTTATTTTAATGATGAATCCATGGCATTGATGCAGGAATCAATTCTTACTTCAAGTGGTCTGGATGGTGTTGGAATTAATAGTGAACTCTATACTAAATATCTCGGTGAAGTACTTGGACTGGAAGAGGCTGATAACATTATTACCGAATTATCGCTTTATGGACAATTGAAAAAAATCCCTGATCAGCTAATTCACACAATTACATTCATTGATTTGAATCTCACATATAATAAAGAATCTAAATCCTATGTTAGTATTGGTCCAATTGGTATTGGTAGTTTAGGGAAAAATCAAATAAACCGATATGTCTCTGGTCGCCTTGAACTTCAATTGAGAAGGGGAGGAGACAGGCTAAGTTTTTATCTTGAAGTTGAACCTTCAGTTTGGTTTTATTTTAGCTACGCTAATGGATTAATGCAGGCATTTTCATCTGAGAAGGCATTCAATGATTTTATTATTAATGCAAAACCCGAATCAAGACAATTGAGTGCAAAAGATGGAGAAAAGGCTTATTCTTACTATATATCAACTGCAAGACGAAAGGAAGCGTTCCTCAAAAAAACAGAAATTGAAGAAGATTAATTGGATATTTTTTTTAAATTTGCCAATTATTAAAACAGTAAGATAATGAAAATTGAAAACAACAAAGTTGTAACCCTTGAATGTGAGTTACGTGAAAATGATGAAAATGGCTCTGTAATTGATACTTATACACAGGAAGACCCTTTAAAATTTCTTACCGGCGCTTCAAATATTATCGAGGATTTTGAAGATAAAATTATGGGACTTTCAATTGGAGATTCATTTGCTTTTACACTTGAAGCATCTCAGGCTTTTGGAGAATATGACGAAGAAAATATATTGCAGATTCCTTATGATGCAATTATGGAAGCCAACACAGACAAAGAAACATCTCTTGAAATCGGACATCCAATAAAGGTTTCTGATGAACAGGGTAATGAAATGATTGGTGAGATTACTATGATTAATATTGAAGAGAATAACGTAACTGTTGACTTCAATCATCCTTTTTCCGGAGTTCCTGTCTATTTCATGGGAAAAATACTTGAAATACGTGATGCAACTGAATCTGAAACAGATCATGGGCATGCACATTAATTCAACAATCTTTTAATCTTAAATCATTATTATATGAAATTACTTGAAGGTAAAACTGCAGTTATTACTGGTGCAGCAAGAGGAATTGGAAAAGCAATTGCCCAAACATTTGCTCAACATGGTGCCAATGTTATTGTTACTGATATTCAGATAAATGAAGATACATTACAGTTTGTTAATGAATTAAAACAACAAGGTGTAATGGCAAAAGCATACAAAAGCGATGCTTCTTCTTTTGAGGATTGTCAAAATTTGCTAACAGAAATTGAAAAAGATTTTCCTATAATTGATATTCTTGTCAATAATGCAGGCATTACCCGTGACAATCTGATGCTAAGAATGTCAGAAGATGAATGGGACAGTGTTATAAAAATCAACCTCAAGTCAGTTTTCAATATGACCAAAGCTGTTCAACGCTTTATGCTTAAACAAAGGAATGGAAGTATTATCAACATGTCAAGCGTGGTAGGTGTATCCGGAAATGCAGGACAGGCAAATTATTCTGCCTCAAAATCCGGAATGATTGGTTTTACTAAAAGTATTGCAAAAGAACTTGGTTCAAGAAATATCAGATGCAATGCCATTGCTCCCGGATTTATCGAAACTGAAATGACAGCTCATTTACCCGAAGATGTGAAGGCAAACTGGATGCAGACAATTCCTCTTAAAAGAGGTGGCACTCCATCCGATGTGGCCAATGCCTGTGTATTCCTTGCTTCCAATCTCTCAGATTATATTACCGGCCAGGTAATCCCAGTCTGCGGTGGAATGCAGGTATAAATTTTTTTTTAAGTTAACTTTTTTATGACTATTCTTCTTGTGTTGCTTTCTCTTTTGATGGGTAGTGCTTTTGCATTTGTTTTGTATTTTAAAGAAAAAAAAAGT
Organism: uncultured Bacteroidales bacterium; assembly: GCA_964526285.1. Lineage (GTDB taxonomy): Bacteria > Bacteroidota > Bacteroidia > Bacteroidales > DTU049 > CAYMAZ01. The sequence goes on from CAZGIW010000089.1 coordinate 13,930, forward strand.
GCTCTTGATAAAAAAAGCAGATTGTTGTTAGCTGTGCTACGCGGACTTAGTATAACAATGATTGGTTTGCTGCTGTCATCATTTTTTATAAATAAAAAAGTAAGAATTGTTGAAAAACCAATTATTGTCATTGTTAATGATAACAGTAGTTCTATAACTCAAATAAAGGATTCAGCATATTTTAAATCAGATTTCAAAACTGATGTTGATGCCCTGAGAAATAACCTGTCAGCAGAAGCCGATGTATTTGTTTATGAATTTGACAGTGAATTTCGTAATGATGTTTCTTTTCTATTTGATGGCGAACAATCAAATTTGTATCAAGCTCTTGAAAATGTTTTGCTTAGGTATGAAAACAGAAATATTGCAGGATTAATTCTTATAAGTGACGGAATTGTAAATACAGGTAATGACCCATTGATGCTGACAGATCAGTTTTGGTTTCCTGTTCACACAATTGCCCTGGGTGACACAACTAAATATGCCGATGCTCTGATAAAAGATTTAAGATATAATAAAACAGCAGGACTTGGAAACAAATTTCCTGTGGAAGTCGTTATTCAAGCCAATTATCTCAATGGACAAAACACAATTCTATCTGTAACTCAAAACGGAAAAGAGGTTCACAGAAAAGAAATTTCTTATACTTCTGATAACTATGCTGAAACAATCACTTTTATGTTTGAAGCATACCAAAAAGGATTGAACAGAATTGAATTCAATCTATTACAATCAACCCAGGAAGAAAATATTGTCAACAATTTTGCCGCGGCAGTGATTGAAATAGTTGAAAGAAAAAATAAAGTAGGTATTATTTATCATAGCCCTCATCCTGATATCTCTGCCATAAAAAGTGCAATAGATATTGCTGGAAATATGGAAGCTGAAACAATTCAACTACAAAGTTTAAATAAAAATGAAATTGATAATTATCAGGCATTTATAATTTGTCAACTGCCCGACAGAAAAGCGAAAAGCGAAACATTAACTCAGTTATTGCAATCTGATAAACCCTATTTTCTAATTGTAGGTCAAAATACAGACCTCAAACAACTCAATGCACTCAATATCGGTATTGGAATTCAACAAACATCTCAACTTACACAAGAAGCTCTTCCTGCTTTCAATTCAGCTTTTTCTTTATTTCAGGTTTCAATTGATGCCATTAGAAGTATTGGTAAATTTCCTCCGCTCATAACGCATTATGCCACATATCGATTTGCAGAAACTTTTCACGTTTTACTTTATCAGAAAATTGGATCAGTGCAAACATCTGTTCCTTTACTGGCTTTTTCAGCTGAAAAGGGCAAGTTTAGAGCAATTTTAGTGGGAGAGGGGTTGTACAAATGGAAACTTTTTAACTTTTTTAACTACCAAAATCATCTTGTTTTCAATGAGTTAATTCAAAAATCAATGAACTTTCTTGTTCAACAATCAGATAAAAGAAAACTCAGAATTCATCATAAAGATGTCTATTTTTCAACTGAAAATGCTGAAATGACAGCTGAAGTCTATAATATGTCAATGGAAATGACCACAAATCATGACGTTTTTATTGTTATTAAAAGCCATGAAGGCGACCAAAGAGATATGATGTTTACACCGCAAATTAACAATTACAAACTGAATCCCGGAAAACTAAAACCTGGAAAATATACATGGGCTGCTCATACTTTTATTGATAATGAAAAAATTTCTGAATCAGGAATGTTTTTTGTTGATGAAATGAATCTTGAAAAAATGAACCTGACTGCAAATCATAATGTATTAAAAACATTTTCAGCAAAATCTCAGGGATTGTTTTTTAATAAAAATCAAATTCAAAATGCTTCTGACGAAATTTTAAAAAATTCTCAGTTAAACAGTGTTGAATATTTGCAGGAATCATCTGATGAAATGATTTCTTTAAAATGGCTATTATTTATTTTAATTGTTTTTTTATCAGCAGAATGGGCTGCAAGAAAATATTTGGGAACCTATTGAGAATTGAATAGTTTCAACAATTCTGTATATTATTACTCAATATTCAATTCTCAGCATCATATTTTTCATTGATTTATACAATTATTGCAAAGATTTTCAGAATGTCATTTATGTCCCATAACTTATATTATGTTAAATAGGACTTTTAAAAAGAAGAGCAGCTCTTTTTCACTGCTCCTCTTAAATAATATTCTAATAAAAACTTTTCTGTGTTATTGGAGCAATGATATATCTCAATGAAAGT
>CAZGIW010000090.1:0-15536 GCA_964526285.1 uncultured Bacteroidales bacterium
CATTTAATACTCTCAAATTCGCTAATCGAAATAATTAATTTTTACACACAAGTTTTTGAAGACGCATCTGTTGACACACTGATTTTAATGTTGTCAAAAGGCAAGAATACAAGTACGAAAAATTCTTTTGTATTTTCTGCTTATCGAAATAATGTGTTTGATTTGTTTGAAACTGAAAAAGTATATCATCTTCAAAATGATTTTTTAAAAGGAAATCTGGAACTTGAATTAGATTTAGATAAAAACCTTAGAAAGCTTCTTGCAAAAATTGAAATTGAAACCAAACCTTTTAGTTTTTATGGCAGGTCTTATTTTGGAATTCAAACTTTTGATAGGAAACAGTTTGTAAGCAAAACTAGATTAGATGAGGATTATTATCCTGTGATTGATGGTGGAAACGTTAAACGATATAGAATTGAACCAAGCACAGAGTATGTTCATTTCAAAAAGGAATCAATCAAAAGTGGTGGTGATCCTTCGGTTTACAAAAAACACAGAATTGTTGTAAGACAAATTGGTGTTTTTCCAGAAGGTACTATTGTTGAGCCAAATATGATGACATTAAACACTATCTATAATATCTACCTGCATAATGACAGCATTCATAAACTTCATTTTATACTATCACTTATAAACTCAAAGCTCTTCCAGTTTTATTGGTTCAAAAAATACTATGACAACAAAGCAACATTTCCAAAGATTAAGAAGGAACCTATTGAAAGTTTACCAATAAAAGAAGCTGACAGGGAAACTATTGAGAAACACTCAGATTTAGTTACAGAAATATTGATTAAAAAGCAACAAGACCCCACAGCCGACACCACCGACCTGGAAAATCAAATAGACCAATTGGTTTACCAGCTATATGACTTGACGGAGGAAGAGATTAAAATTGTGGAAAATAGTTAGCTTTAATGATTCCAAAAAATATAGATGAAAAGATCTTAGATTTACTCTATGATTTACAAACTGATTTTGATATTTCGTTTGAAATTAAAGACATAGACTATTGCGAAGTTTTTCAGAAAAGTAAAACAGCAACTATTTATTATAATCCCAAAATAGTAAACAGTGAATCAATTGCACACGAACTTCTACATATATGGCTTAAGAGATTTAATTATAGTATTGGAAATCATATCTTTTTGTGCACTCAAAGCGATAAGAAACTAAGGAAGTTTTTAAACAAGTTTTTATGTGACTACATTGGAAGTTGTTGTGACCATGTAAAAATGTATCCAAAATATTTGGACATGGGATATAGCCCAAAAGAGTTTCTGAAAAATGGACTTGAACTGAAAGCATCAATTTCAGATATAAAAGTAATCAAGTTGAATTTTTTAGGTTTTTACAATTCGCAATCTGTCAATCTTTTTATTGGTTGTCTTTTCTCAATTCTTGCAGACCACATAAAGGAAAATGACTATACCGAGCACCATAAGTGTTTAATCAAAAAGGACTCTAAATTATATTACATAGTATGTGATTTTTGGAATAAATGGGAAGTTTTTGATATTGATAACATTGACCCAATTTACAACTCTGATTTGGAATTGGCGGATAGCTTTATTGACGGGCTAACTGATTGGGCAAAGAATAAAACATTTTTATAAATGATTAACAAATGAATGGTTGGCCTAATATACCACCAAATTCAATAACAATGAAATATCGCAAATACATTGGGAAAATTTTATGGTATTGTTGTATGGCTTGACAGATGATGAGATAAGGATTGTTGAAAACTAAAAATGAGCATATGTGTCAAAATGACATACCTTAAGTATGTAAACCATCTTCAAAGCAAGCAAATACGGTTCACATACACAATATTTGCATAAATATTGAATTATTTAAAGGTTTGTTATTCAGCACTTTATCGTGTCAGTTGAAAAGTTTTGTTAATTGTTGAATATTCCGGAGCAAAGCAGTCCATCTCTGTCATGTTAATTATTCAATATTTTCTTCCTCGTAAGTTCAATTAGTAAATGCAACTTTTAAGAGTATAAATGTATTCTTGATATACCGCAAAAAATATTTATCTTTTTACTTGCATAATTATGAGCAATATAAAACTGTTTGAAAGCAAGTTTTTTTTTAGGAATTTGAAACATTGTAAAACAAATCTGAATACTCAGATTTGTTTTCATTTTAACCTCGAATTTGTCAAGGTTACAAAAATAAAACTACAGGAAATATGAATATATCCCAAACTTAATTCCTCGAATTCAAAAAAAGCACACCAATCAAATCGTCGTGAAATTCGCCGGGACTTCTGTAATAAACCCAGATTGAATATTCATTTTCTGTTGCAAAATGTCTGCCTTCCAGTTCTGAATAATCTCCAACCACATTGCCCTGAGAAACAAACACATATTCATAGTCATAAAAACCCTGCTTCAACAATACAGTCAGCTCATAGGCTTTTCGGTCATAATTATATTTCATCTTATATTCATCGGTGAGCTGACGGTTGGAAAATTCTCCACTCACATACACTTCACCGTCGGTTCTGGCCACCTCTGAAAGCAGAGTGAAATACACATACACATATTCTGCATCTGTGTCAGAATCTGCATAATCATCAGTTTTGATAAAATATCTGCCGTTGATGTCACTTTTGTGGCTGTAGCGCATAAAATTTCTTTTCACATCAGGGGTGAGAAACACATGATAATCACTATTAATTATTTGAATACCATCAATATCACCGGTATGATACTTCATGCTTTTAATGTCAAAATTTCTGAATTCATTTCCACCATCAAATGCATTTTCACCATCATAATTGTATTCCAGAATATTGCCTTTAACAATTTTGGGCTGAAGATTAAAAATTCCGTTTGCCCATCTTGAATTTTGCATGACAACCACTTTCAGATTTGAAAAAGGATTCACGATATTAAAACCTTGTTTATCAATAAAGAAATCTACCTCCTGTTTGTACCAGCGAGTGTCCAGAATGGTGCCCGCTGTGACTTCACCACTGATGGAGACCTGGTTGTCAATCACATAAAAACGTTTTGTAAATATCATAAGATTAGATCCGCCTTCTTCGTGCCAAACTTTCAGAATGTAATTTCCTGAACGGGTTGGTTTCATGTTTTCATTGGGAAACATAAGTTTATAGTGTACATAGGGCATTCTTGTATTTCCTGAAAAGCGATATTCAACAATCTCATCTGTATAAAAACCACGAATATATTCAGCCTGTTGCAATTGAACTGGTTGCCACCATGCATCACAAAGTTCAATAGTATAACTGTATTGTCTGTAATCACCGCGCAAATCATCAAAACTCAGCAACAGTTGCTGGTTTGAGTTGAGTTCAATAAGAGGAAGAGAAAAATCAAATTCAGGATTATACATCCTCACTGTTTTAATCATGCTGTCATAGATGTAATCATCATAACGACCTGATTCACTTTCATTTTGAGCAGATGAAATAAATGAAACAAACAGCAGAATGACTAAAATAGAAATTGAAAAAAGACCATGTATTTTACTAAACATTGATTATGGATTTTTTTTCAGATTGGGTTTAATAATTCATAATACGTGATATGAGCACAAATATTGTACATATTTTGTTTTTAAAACTTGTAAAACTTAACACATTTTTTGTAACTGCCATGTTCAATACACAACACATAAGTTCCCTGCTCCAGATGTTCAATATTCAATGTGTTACTTTTCAGAATGTTGTGTTCAATCAGTTCGCCTTTGATACTGAAAACGGAGTAATTATAGTTTTCACTATACTCCTGAGGAAGATTGATGTTTATCAAATCTTTTGAGGGATTGGGAAATATCCTGAAGTTTTTCTCAGTGAATGACTGCACTGAAGTCATTTCCCGATATACAGTATGTGATGTGACAAAAGTTGAATCAGCCGAAGCAGATCCTGCTGTACATGCAGCATAAAAATTCACTTCTTCATCGGTTTCTGGCGCTGTCCAGTCAAAACTCCAGCTTTGGGTGTTGTTGGTTCCTTGTGTTGACGAAGAGCGATGTGTTATATATTTGGTTGATGTGCCAACAACTTTCGTTGCATTGGCATCAGTAACGATGTGCGTGCCCAGGGTAGTGCCACTTTCATCATGTGCCGAACAAATAAACCCAAAAGTGTTTGTTCCCGGTGATGATACGGTGACATTGATAGTGTATGTAACGCCCGGCATAAAACCGCATACAGGGATGTTGGTTGTGATGATATTGGTTTTTTGCACAGCCTGTCCCACATGTGCATGACAAAACGTACAGTTTTTTCCGTCAAATGGCGAACCGGTGTATCCGGCAGGCGAACCGTCGCCAAACAACACTCCGCAAACAAAACCACTGAAAATCAAAATGCTCAGTAGTGCTCCAGAATATTTTAAAAACTTCATTTCAAATTTTTCTACAAATATATATTTAAATCATTGAACAGTTCTGATATTTTTTTTCTTAATTTTACAAATTATATTTTTTTTGTAAAAAACCGTATGCTGGATGAATAAAGCAAAATTAATCTTTTTTATAGTTGTCTCAGCGCTGATACTTCATTCATGCTCTGACGACTGGAGAAGAAGCCGAAATTCAGGAACATGGACAAGCTCTGATCCGGAGAGTATTCCTTACAATATCAGAATGAAGGAATTCAAATCGGGTAATCTTGTTCCCAATCCTTCATTTGAAGAGGGACATCCAAAGACCTCCGATAGCACAGTTGTACAGAACATTAAAAAATGGGAGATTATCGGTGCCCATGTTTATTTGCTTGAAAATTCTGAAGACACCCTTGTGGCTGTTGATGGCAAACGTGCTGTTTGTATCCGAAAGCCTAATGCTGATGAAACAGATACTTTGGGCGATGGAATTATCAGTGACTTCATTCCCGTAATTCCTGGTAATTATGACTTTTCAATGTTGATAAAAGCCGAAAATATTAAACCCCAATACGAACGTCTTGGCACCAAACTTTTTGATGCTGTCAATATCAGGCTTCAGTTTTATGACGATCGAAAGCAGGAAATTTCACCTGCAATGTATTATCCATACACTTCATCTCATATTGATAACGGATTCAAAGCATACGGGTTTTCAAATTTTTATGTGATTGATTCTCTCGACTGGTCAATTGTTCATGCCAGAACATACAACTATCCATGGTCGGAAGGTGATATCCCCGATCAGTGCAGGTTTGTGAAAATTTTTATAGGACTGAAGGGTAGCGGAACTTTATGGGTAGATCAGGTGAGCCTCAGTTATTCCAAATGGAATTTCACCACCAAAGAAAGAATGGGTTGGTACAGGGAAAAAACATTCAGAAAAGAAGAACTACTCATTCCTGCTCCCCTGAAATGCAGTTTTGTGCAAAACATGTCGCTGATTTCTGCAGGCATGGACAAAGTGTTGTATCCTTCTGTTGTGCTGGCTGCTCCAAAAACAGCATCCAATCTGAACACACAGAATTTTTTATCTGAGAATCTGAAAAACACACTCATTCGTGTGTATCCTGAATGTGAAATTTCATTGCCTGGTCTTATCGATGCCGATGTGCTTGATAATTCTTCGGTGATTTTTATGCTTACAAACTACAACCGCATTGATACAACATCAATCATTGAACAAATGCCTGGTATTTCGGCCCGACCTCAAAGCTATGTCATCACTGATACCATCATTAAAGACAAGCGCATTGTCGTCATTGCTGCAGGTGATGATTTGGGTTTGTTTTATGGTGTAACAACAGTGGTGCGACTTCTTGACGAAAGAACTGCACAGTATTCCCATTGTCAGATTCTTGATTATCCATATTATACCGGCAGGGGATTTCAACTGAGTGCGTGGGATAGTGTCAACACAGTTGAAAAAGATCTGGAGAATCTTGATTATCTCACTTTCTACAGATTTAACAAGGCATATCTTCCTTATTATCAGAATCCTGAGGCTAAACACTGGCATCAAATTCCCCCATCACTGCATGAGGGTACTGCAAAAATCGGAGAGTATGTGAAAGCAAAAGGGACAATTGAAATGGGCGTGATGTTTAATCCCTATTATCATTTTGATTATGAAATGCATGTGAGTGCCATGAGTGATTCATTGAAATACATCTGGCAGCATGATGAAAAGGGAATGGAGTTGATCAAAACACTGCTCAGACCGGCTTTTGAAAATGGGGCAAGTTTTTTTATGTTGCTTGGAGATGATTTTGTTCCCCACAGTGAAGATTACAGAAAATTGTATGACCTGTGGACAGAAGAGGATATTTTGAAACACACCAATCTGCAGAGTGCACAGGCATATGCAATAAATAAGCTTCGGGACTGGATGAATACATATCCCGGGTTTGAACGTTTTGAATTTTGCCCACCCTGGTATCTCAATGAATTTGTGGATAAAAGCAGGGGTAGGGCAGAGGCTTATTTTCGCGATTTGCAGAGAATGATTCCGCAGGATGTGGTTATTGTATGGACAGGAAATACTGTGCGTTCTCTCAGGTTTGATGATTTGGATGTAAAAAGGTATCAGGACATGGCCGGAAGGCAGATTATGTTATGGGACAATACGCTGTATGCACGCTCATTGGAGGGAACATACGGAGGATATCCATCCATGTATCCCGGAAAAATTAAATTGTGTAACATTTTTGAACCATGGGATGTAGATGCTCCTGCTGATTTTTATAAGGTTTCACCCCATTTTTATTCAAACGGCATGCCCAATACTGAGATTTACAAAATCAAATATGCCACACTTGCTGATTATCAGTGGAATCCGCAAGCATACAATCCAGAGCTTTCATTGTGGAAAGTGCTGGTTCTCAATTTTGGAAACAGCACAGCATGGAAGCTGATAGAATTCAATGATTCCTATTTCAGGCTGATGGAGAATGTTATTCTGCTTGAAAAAGAAAGTAAAGAAAGCTCATCCCTTGAGAATAAAACCAAGCATTTGATAAAGGACATCAGGCAGCAGTTGTCAATCTTAAATAAGGAGTTGAAAAATGTTAATCCTGCATTATTTCAGGAATTGGAGACACTGTTTCTTGGTCTTGAGACACGTTTTCAGAATATTGACAAAAGGAAAAAATAATAAATATGACCCGAAAGGAAAAACCTGTTGGATTGGCACTCAGTGGTGGCGGAGCAAGAGGATTTGCGCATCTGGGAGTGATTCAGGCTCTTCAGGAACACGGATATAATATAAAAATGCTCAGCGGTGTAAGTGCCGGAGCACTTGCTGCTGTGTTTTTTGCCGCAGGATATAAGCCACTGGAGATATTAAACTTTTTTCTTGAAAAAAACTATCTCAAATATTTCAGATTGTCAATTCCCAACAGGGGATTTGTGAAGAACATTGCACTTTTTAAGCTGATGCGTGATGTGTTGCCCGAAAGAATAGAAGATTTGAAAATTCCAACTGTTATTACAGTAACAAATTTGAATGAAGGAAAGGTAGAATATTTCAGCGAAGGCCCGCTTGCCCGTATGGTGCTTGCTTCCACATCAATTCCTGTAATTTTTCAGCCGGTGGTTTATAACAACATCAGTTATGTTGACGGAGGAGTGATGAATAATCTTCCTGTTGAGCCGCTCAGGGGCAAGTGCAGGCACATTGTTGCTTCCCATGTGAATCCTTTTTCAAAACAAGATAAGTTAGAAAGCATACTCAAAGTTGTGGAAAGATGTTTTCATCTGGCAATTAAGGAAAATACCGAAAGGAAAAAGCAATTATGCACAATGTATATTGAACCAGAAAAACTGTATCACTATAAAATATTTGATTTTAAAAAAGCACCCAAACTTTTTGACATGGGATATGAAGCGGCAGTGAAAATAATTCAGGAGCATAAAATGTAAAACAACATAAAATATAAGTGAATAGCTGTTGAATGAATTTGATTATTTTTGCAGGCTGATAAAATTTGTGTTTTGCGCTTATTACTAATTTTGAGTATTGTTTCTTTAGGGGTGTTCAGTTATGAACTACATTCTCAAAATTCTTGTTTTGAGAATGAGACTCCTGACATGAACTTATCTCACAATATAAAATATGTAAAAAGAATACTTATACTTGGAGATTCACATATGGCAGGTCATTTTGGAGAAGAATTTCAGCAGGAAATTACTGAGAATGGCAATTTTGATATTTTGTCCATAGCCATAGGCGGCGCCGGAAGCCGCAATTACACCATGACAATGAGAAACAACTGCTGCGGATATATTATCCGTGAGACTCATTTCCTTGAAAATTACGAAGACGAAAAACGCATTCGTACAGTTGAATACGGCCCCGCAATATCGGGGAAAATCGTTGGAAAAAAATATGAGGGAAAACTCCAAAATGTATTTCTGCATTTTGATCCACACATTGTCATTATATCACTGGGGCACAATTACATCAATGATCATCAAAACCTCATTGATATTATACAGGAATATAACCCAAACATACAGATTGTGTGGGTTGGACCAATGCTGAATCGGGATATACAGGCACAAATGTATTCAATTCTTCAGGTTGTTCAGGAAAATGACATCTTTCTTGTGCGAAGTGATGATATCGTTGGGAGTGATACTGCAGGGTGTTTGCATTTAGGAGGGAGGACTGTTGAAAGATGGTCAGAGAAAGTTGTTGAACGGATGCAAAATATTCTGATTGGCAATTCAATACTATGTGTCAATTCCAACCTCAACAAATTTTCTTTTGACACCTTGCCAGTTCAATCATTTTTTGTGGAAGATTCATATTACTCCCATTTCATAGATTTTAAACCAAAGCATTATCAGATCGTTATCTCAATCTTCAATCCTGATGATTTTCAATTTTATCCCAGATTTCTCAACAGAACATACTCAGCATTCAGTGAATTACATTCATCTGTTCAGGAGGTCAATGACATTGAGGGAAACACATATCATGTTCTCAGAGCAGGCAATTCTTACTGGATGTCTGAAGATCTGAAAACAAAAAAATACAATGACTCATCTTCTCTGTCACGTCCTGAACCCAGGAAATATTTCTTTTACGAAGAAGAACCTGCACTGTGTTCTCATCGTGCAAATGCTCCTGTTATGTACACATGGTACGCATTATCCCAAAATGATGGCATTTGTCCCAAAGGATGGCATGTTCCTGATGTATCTGAATGGGTATATCTCTTTCGTGTCATTGATCATCCTGAAGAAATGCTCTCAGGCGCTTTTCAATTTATCAGCAGTGACGGAAGGAGCGTTCATACCGATTCGATATGTCTGTGGTGGTCAGTCACTTCCGTAGATGATCATACTGAAAGTGCATGGGCAGCGGGATTTGATTTCACACAAAACAAAATGATCCTGGTTAACAGACATAAAAAAAATGCGCTGCCGGTTAGATGCGTGAAAGATTAAACTCCAGATTTTCTGCTTTCGGCGTTGCAACACCCTATTTTAATTCATTCCAAAAAAAATAACGACTTCCTGATAAGAAAGTCGTTATTTAAAAAACGCCAATATTATGATTTATGCCAATGTAGCCACCATCACAGCTTTGATGGTATGCAAGCGATTTTCAGCTTCATCAAACACAATAGACATTGGGGATTCGAAAACTTCTTCGGTCACTTCCATTGATTCTATTCCAAATTTTTGGAATATATCTTCTCCAACTGCAGTTTCACGATTGTGGAATGCTGGCAGACAATGCATAAATTTCACATCGGGATTTCCTGTTTTTCGCATAGCTTCCATATTCACCTGATATGGTTTCAAAAGATTGATTCTTTGTTCCCACACTTCAGCGGGTTCACCCATTGATACCCAGACGTCGGTATAGATAAAGTCGCATCCTTTCACTCCTTCATCAACACTTTCGGTGAGTGTGATTTTTGCGCCAGTTTCCTTTGCAATTTCTTTGCATTTTTCAACCAGCCATTCTTCAGGCCATATTGATTTTGGAGCACAAGCTCTGAAATCCATTCCCATTTTAGCAGCACCAACCATAAGAGAGTTTCCCATATTGTTGCGTGCATCGCCCATATAACAAAATGCCTGACGACGCAATGGTTTTTCACAATGTTCCATCATTGTCATAAAGTCTGCCAGAATTTGAGTGGGATGAAATTCATTGGTAAGACCATTCCATACAGGGACACCTGAATAAGCGGCCAGTGTTTCAACAATTTCCTGAGCATATCCGCGATATTCAATTCCGTCATACATTCTTCCCAAAACACGTGCTGTATCTTTCATAGATTCCTTTTTGCCCATTTGTGAGCCGGCAGGACCAAGATATGTAACATGAGCTCCCTGATCCAACGCTGCAACTTCAAAAGCACAACGTGTTCGTGTTGAATCTTTTTCAAACAACAACACAATGTTTTTTCCTTTCAGCATTTGCTGTTCTGTGCCTGCATATTTCGCTTTTTTTAACGAAATTGACAATTCAAGCAGAAACTGAATTTCCTGTGGTGTGAAATCCAAAAGTTTCACAAAACTTCGGTTTTTCAAATTAAAAGCCATAAAGCCTCCTTGTTATTTTTTAAATTTTTAATTAGATTTTCAACTTTTTGTTTAATCATTTGACACTTTCACAAACTCCATTTTGTATCCTTTTTCTCTGAAATCATCAATTTGTTCCTGACGCTTTTCATGAGCATCTGCTCTCAGAGAATAAGAAACAACAAAAAATCTGGTATAATTGTGAAAACCTTCAATCTGCTCTCTGCCAGCATTGCGGAATGCCACTTCTGCAGCATCTTTTGTGTCTGAGCCAATTTCTTCACTGGTGAAAATATCAGACAGCACAGCTTTTTTATCCTTTTTGTCTTTTCCGGTTTGGAGCAGACTATATACCATGAAGTATGTCTGATCAGCTTGTGCATGTCCGCAATTACATGATGGAATAAGGTTCAATACCGGGCCTGGCAGAAATTTACCAGCCACGTCTCTTGAAATATTTCCCTTATAAATCATATATCCTGAAATTCCACCTCCAATAATAACAACACCAAAAAGAATTAAAACAATCAGGAGAATCACTTTTCCTGCTTTGCCTTTCTTTTTTGGTGGTTTACTAAATGCTGCCGATACAGGAGGAGGGTCACTAATCACCGGAGGCGGCGTTTGTGCCTGCTGTGTCACAGGTGGTGAAACAGGAGCCTGTGCCTGCTGTTGAATGGGTGGAGTCTGGGCTTGCTCATTAACGGGAGGCACAACTGGTGGCTGCACAACTGGTGGTTGCTCAACTGGTGGTTGTTCAACTGGTGGTTGTTCAACCGGTGGCTGTTCAACCGGTGGCTGTTCAACCGGTGGCTGTTCAACTGGTGGTTGCTCAACTGGTGGTTGTTCAACTGGTGGTTGTTCAACCGGTGGCTGTTCAACCGGTGGCTGTTCAACCGGTGGCTGTTCAACTGGTGGCTGTTCAACTGGTGGTTGTTCCTGTTGAGGTTGCTGTTCAGTGGATTCAGGAATCAATCTGTAACCACAATTTTGACAAAAAACATCATTGTCAGAGACATCTGCCTGACATTGCGGACATTTTTTCATAAAACTAGTTTTTTAATTTAATTACTTTTAATTCAAACAGTAAAAGAGCTACTCCGGCTCCCATAGCCAAAAATAGTCCAATTCCTGGTCGTACATAATCAGCAGCAATTAAGCGAACAAAATCAATAAGGCAAAAGCCAAGAATACCGATGATGGTCCATAGAGATACTTTTCCTCCAATTGAAACGGGTAGTTTGATTATCTGGTCTCCCAAAATAGCATAGGCTGACAATGCTAGAAAACTGATAAAAATAAACACTCCAAATACAGAGTTGAATCCGTTGGCTGAGGCAGAAGAAGTATACCCAAAAATTGTTATTTTACTTGTGGCCCAGGGAAGCAACACCATGATTGCTCCAAAAAAAGCAATACCGGAAATAATAAACTGAGAAATTTTAATTTTTTTTAAATCAAACCCTGCCATTGGATTTTCATTCACTGGTGCCTGTTGTTGAGGAGGCGTAGGTGTAGCAGCTTGTGCAGGTTCAGTTGGTTGTGCAGGTGCTGTTTCCTGAGGAGCAGCTTGTGTTTCCTGAGCTACAATTTGGTAGCCACATACATGACAAAATTTTGCATCTTCATTTAAATCTGCGTTACATTTTGGACATTTCATAATTGTTATAATTTTTAAGGTTTTTAAAATATATTTAAGCGATAATTTTTGTTCCACATTCGGGGTCGTGTAAGCTCTGAGCTGAGGTGATAATACATTCTTTTCCGCCGTTTTCCACATAATGAATAGCTGCTCTGACTTTTGGAGCCATACTTCCTTCAGTAAAATGACCCTGAGCAATATATTCCTTTGCTTCGGCAACAGTGATTGTTTTCAGTGCTTTTTCATCGGGTTTGCGGAAATTGATATACACATTTGGCACATCAGTTAAAATGAAAAACTCATCAGCTTTGATTTCAGCTGCAAGCAGTGCAGATGCCAAATCTTTGTCAATGACAGCATCAATGCCTTCCAGCTTATTGGGTTCCACATAATACACTGGTATTCCGCCACCACCAACGGCAACCACAATCTGTCCCTGACGTGCAATTTGTTCAATAGTTTTACGATTACCAACAACTTTTGGCATTGGCGATGCAACAACTTTTCTCCATCCGTTACCTTTGGGGTCTTCTTTAAAAATTGATCCTGTTTCAGCTGCAATTCTATCGGCATCTTCCTTAGAATAATAAGGTCCGATTGGTTTGGTTGGATTGGCAAATGCAGGGTCGTTTTTATCTACCAGAACCTGTGTAATCAGGGTAATTACATCCTTTTCCATGCCATTGGCTTCAAGCACATTGCGAAGCTGCTGTTCAATCATATATCCAATCAGCCCCTGTGAATAGGCGCCACAAATATCAAGAGGCATTTCGGGAATGCCATGAAGCTGTGCTCCGCCCTGATTCTGTAATAAAATATTTCCTACCTGAGGACCATTGCCATGAGTGATGACAATGTCGTGGTCTCTTTTTATCAACTCAAGTAAATTCTCGCAGGTTTCATACACGTTTTTTTCCTGCTCCGATGCTGTCCCTTTTTCGCCGGGACGTAATAAAGCATTCCCTCCGAATGCTACTACAGCAAGTTTTTTCATACACTTCTCACTTTTAGTTATTTTTGCAAAACTAAAGTTTTTTTTCAAAATAACAAATTAATTCATCGCCCTAAATACATAAGTCGCAATAAATGAACAAAATACATGTCTGACAGAACTCGTATTGCATTTTTTACTCTCGGTTGCAAGGTGAACTTTTCTGAAACATCCTATCTTGCATCTCAGTTTGATGAAAATACTTTTATGCAATTTATTTTTAATATAACGAATCTAAATCATGCACGCTAAAAACCTTATTACCTTAATAATTAAACAAATAAACCCCAAAATAATAACCTTATTACCTTATTATGAAAATAGAATATTTTAATCTTTACACTCATTTCGTCCTGATTACCAGGAACAGAAAATCTTTCATAATAGAAGAGAATCGCATTAGGATTGAAAAATATATCACAGGCATCATCGCAAACCATGACTCAAAACTCTATGCAATCTATGCAAATCCTGAACATATTCACATTCTTATTTCTCGCTCACCAAAAATATCAGAAGAAGTCATGCTTGCGCGTATTGCTGATGCTACAAAAAAATTTATTGTTGAGAATAAGTTATGCAAAGGGACTTTTGAATGGCAGGACAGTGCATCAGCCTTTTCGGTTTCAAAAGGAGATGTCGATAATGTGTGCAAATATATTTTGAATCAACCTGAACATCATAAAAAAACTACGTTTGCACAGGAATATGATGATTTTATTAAATTCTATCAAAAAACACTAAAATGGCAATAAGCTAATAAGGTCAAATATCTCTCATGTGCTGAAAGATTACTAAGGTAATAAGGTTTGAGAGCAGGAAATGAATTAAAGGTAGAAATAAACAATTGATTATTGAACAAAGCAGAAATTATTAATAAGAACTTAAGTTTTACTAAATGAACAAAATACATGTCTGACAGAACTCGTATTGCATTTTTTACTCTCGGTTGCAAGGTGAACTTTTCTGAAACATCCTATCTTGCATCTCAGTTTGATGATGATCAGTTTGCCAAAGTTAGTTTTCATTCGGTTGCAGATTTTTATATTGTTCATTCATGCATTCTTACAACCCAGGCTGAGAAGAAAACAAGATATGCCATTGCAAAGGCGCATCGTGCAAATCCTGAAGCACGTATCATTGTCATGGGTTGTGTCTCCCAGTTGAAGGCAGATGAATTGAAACAACTTCCCGGAGTTACTTTTGTTGCCGGCAATGAAACAAAGTTTCAACTTTCGGAGATTGTATCACATCTGATATTGAATAAGGAACAATCTCCTTCAACTGACAATATGCACAAAAGTCCCGATTTTCATATTTCATGGTCAATGCACGACAGAACACGATCGTTTTTAAAAGTTCAGGATGGTTGTGATTGCTACTGCAACTATTGTATTGTTCCATTTGCCCGTGGAAAAAGCCGAAGTGCATCAGTTAATCAGGCAATTGAGGCTGCACAGCAGATAGCTGAGGCAGGGTTTAAGGAAATTGTGCTCACCGGAATTAATCTAGGGGATTTTGGAAAAGATACACATGAAAATCTTTCAGGCCTGTTGAAAGAGCTTTGCAAAATTGACAAACTTGAACGTATTCGAATATCATCTCTTGAGCCCCATCATTTCACTGATGATTTGTTTGAAACTTTGGCTAAGGAAAAAAAAATCATGCCGCACTATCATATTCCTATTCAGGCCGGAAATAATGAAACACTCATGCGTATGGGCAGAAATTCATCAATTGCAGATATTTCAAAAATTTGTGATACTTTGCTTGTCAACAAACCCACTGCATGTATTGCTGCCGATGTGATAACCGGATTTCCGGGTGAAACCGATGATGAGTTTCAAAGTTCATATGATTTTTTTGAAAAACTACCACTTGCCTACATGCATGTATTTACTTTTTCAAAAAGAGATAATACAAAAGCCGCACTAATGGAGGGTCAGGTTCATCCGCTTGAAAAAAAGAGGCGTACTGCAAGATTGCTTGAGTTGTCAGCACACAAAAAGGCTGATTTTTATGAGAAGAACCTGAACAAAGTACATACAATACTTCCTGAAAGTGACAACAAAAAGGGGTATATGTATGGTTTTACAGAGAATTATATTCGCATAAAAATTCCCTTTAATCAATCATTGGTTAATAACATTATCAGAGTGAAACTATTGAAAGTAAATCATTCTGAAGGTGTTGTGGAGGGAGTGTGTGTATAATCATTCTCAGATAATTAATTGTCTGAGCTATTTGTAATACACAAAAAATATAGTGATACAAGTTGCTGTAGTTCAATGTTTTTACAAACAATGTGAAAATATTTAAAATTTTTTTCTTGTGATTTGTAAAAAAATAGTAATTTTGCCGCGACTTAGTAGCTCAGCAGGTAGAGCACATCCCTTTTAAGGATGGGGTCCTGGGTTCGAGCCCCAGCTGAATC
>CAZGIW010000091.1:0-8480 GCA_964526285.1 uncultured Bacteroidales bacterium
ATTTTGAATCATCTGCTTCAGAAAACAAGTTTTCTTTTCAGCTGATTCAAAACAATCATAGCCTTTTGTATTACTGAATATTTTTGCAAACACAAAGAAGTGTCAAATAAATTTCGATTGTGATTCGCAAGAATTTTTTTCTGCAGAACCGCTCCCTTTGTGCTCTTTGTGAAAATCTCTCTGTGAACTCTGTGGTTAATAAAAGGAAAGTGTGTTATGTCATAAAGTTAGTTTCCAAAGGAATCCCGATGGGAGTGGCTAATAAAAATTTGCTGAGCAATTACTCTTTTCATATTATTGGGTTTTAATAAATTTTCCATGATACATTTTTTCATTATGCACAATTTGCAACAGATAGAGTCCATTTTTTAAGAAACTAATGTCAATGTAGTCAGAATTGCTTGTTTCTTCAATGATAAGTTTGCTAAATAAATCATAGATTCTTATTTGCTTGTTTTGATCATTATTTGTTGTTTCTGAAAAGGAAAAATATATTTTGTCATTAGCAGGGTTTGGATAAATTGAGAAATCCTGTTTATTATCAAACAATTCAGGAATCCCAATTGTTGAAAGATCAAATGCTGCCAGCAAGGAAGAATTCTGGCATGTATTGGGAAAACTATATTCAACACCATTAATAATATAACTTTCATAAAATCTGCCCCAACTTGCAATATAATTGTTGTGAAAAGCTTTGATTCCCTTCAATGACAACCCATCGCTACTTTTCTGTGTTTGTACATTCATAGATAATAATTCTAAATCTGGGTTTAATTGTAATATTACAAAGTGTTTTGAATTTGGAATATTTGTATTTAGTTCAATGTCAATATCATTAAAATAAAAATTGTTGACGTTTGTGTTAGTAGAAATCAAAGTATATATATTTTTTGATTCGTCAAAATCCAGACATTTATTGCCATCCCAATATGGGAATACATGGTCTATGTTTTTTAAAATCGCTTTATTAATAATGTTGAAAAATTGATCTGTTTTAATTATAAATGAATGACTACCATAGATTAAAGGGTCATGGCAAACAGTATCTCCGTTTAGGATAAATTCGTTAATGCATTTGCCATTAAATATAAAATTACTTTGATCAATTGTCTTGTAATCGGAAAATGCAGCATTAAAATAATTATATTCAATTATTGTTCCTGATTGGTTAGTTTTAATATGATAGGTGCCAATTTCATAAAGTGTATCATTATCAATAACGACAGGATAAGTTGAGGAGTACCTGCAAATGTAATTCATATATGTTCCATCATATGATAAAAAGGGGTCTTGTGCCAAAGCCCCATAGCTCAAAATCTTCCACCACTCCATTTGATAGTTGTTTGTTGCTGAAAGCTTAATTAAATATTGCAACGGTCCGGGAGGAAGTGTATCTTGTCCAATAAGTACGCTGTCACCAAAGGCTTGTCCTGTAATATATATGTTGTTGTCCTGATCCTTTGCATGATTGAGAATTGTAAAATACCCATTCATCATAATTGCATTGTTGTTTTTTATTTGGATTGGAAGTGTGTCAAATGAGATAGTGTCGTTGGCAAAATCAACATGAAACAATAATGCCATCATTCCTGTATGTTCAATTACTTTTTCTTCTTCAAAAAACATGGTTTTCAGATGAATGGAGTCGTTTCTTTGAACAAAAACAAGCGGAAAAACCACATGGTGTCCACTGAGTTGTAGAATTCCTGCGGGTTCTCCAAACAGATTCTCATTGCCAACCATAATCCCATAACTAACCGGAGGTTCGGTGTTTAAATAACTCCAAACAAAGAAAGTTTCTTCAAGAACAAAAAAGACCTTCATTCCATGGATATGGATTCATGGAATCGTAGAATCTGCATTTGCTTTGTTTAAAAAAATTATATGATCTGTCAAAATCAGTTGATACATCAAGAAACTGAAACATGAGTCCATCCCAATAAGCCCCTGATGCAAAGGAAAACCTGCTTACACAATCCCAACCTTGTTGTGATTTGCCAACGTATGCTGAAATTAAAAGCATGATACCTATTAATAATTTCCTTTTCATGCTTAAAAAATTTTATTTACAATTGGGTGCAAAATTAAATAAAATTTTCGGAAACTAAAAGAAAACTGTTTATGAATAATAAAAATTCTTATGCCAAAACCCCCCACAGCACTACAAAGGCAATTAACCCTGAAACAACCGGAGTGAGTATCCATCCCAGTCCGATTTCTGCAAGCACTTTGTAGTTGATGCCATATCCACCTCTGGCAAGCCCAAGCCCGATGATTGCTCCCACAATGGCCTGTGAACTGCTAACTGGCACAAGCGGAATAGGTGGCAGTCCCAGCGAAATCACAAAATTGCTCAAAACAGATGATGAGAAAATAAACAATACCAAAGAATGTGATAACACCACGATGAGTGCCGATTCAGGGGTCAGTTTAAACAGTTTGCCGCCCACTGTTTTCATTGTTCTTTTTGAAAAAGTGAAGATCCCCAGCGAAATTGCCAGTGCACCGATAAAAAACAATTGCTGTGCACCGCTAATTACAAATCCAAAAACTTTAATATCCTGAAATCCGGCACTCTGAACATATACACCCATCACATTGGCAATATTGTTTGCTCCAAGACTGTATGACCCAAATGCGCCAATCACAATGAGTGCCCAGCGCAGAATGATATCCTGTTTAATTATATGAACATATGTTCGTTTCAGCCATCTTTTCATAATAGCAGAAAGAATCACAGCAAACATTGCTGCAAGCACGGGACACAATATCCATGTGAGTAAAATCTTGCTCAAAACACCAGAATCTGTTGAGATGCCAGAGTACAAATTCCATCCGATGATGGCACCCACTATAGCCTGAGAAGTGGAAACAGGTAATCCCAGTCCCGACATTCCAAAAACAGTGACAGCTGCCGACAATGTTAGAATAAATGCAAATTCCATGCGTGGAATACTTCCCAGACTATTGAGAGTTTCGCTGCCACCACTGCCCTGAATAACAGCTCCGAGAATTACAAAAACCGAACAGATAACAGCAGCTCTGCGGAAAGTAATCATGCGTGAACCCACCGCACTTCCAAACACATTGGCAGCATCATTGGCTCCCAACGACCAGCCCAGAAACAATCCACCGGAAAGAAACAATAAACTAAACATGTTCTACTGTTCAAAACGTTTAATGAGCATCAGATTCAGGGTGTAGGCAATGCTTTTGCCAATGTCACTCACATTTTCAATATGAAGGGTGAAATATCTCAAATGAAATTTTTGCGGAAGATCAAGTCCTTCAACCTCATGAAATACTTTCATTTTTAATTTTTCAGCAAGCTCATCGGCCTGCCTTTCATGTTCAATTGTAAGCTCTATAAATGGTCTGCTTTCATCCGAATTTCTGAAAAATTTTGAAGCAGCCGTGTTTGCATTCAATGCTGCATTCATACAACATGATGTGAGCTCCCGAAAATTCCGGTGCAAATCTTCCGGAATATGTGGAGTTTCAACATGAAACTGCACAAGCACCTCTTTCATGGTGTCCTGAATATCATCAACTCTTTGCATGAGCCTCATGATATCACTTCTCAATTCAGGCAACAGTGAATATTTATACAGTGCATGCTCAATCTGTTTCAGCAAAGCATCGGCCTTTTTTTCTTCCTGTCTGATTTTTTCAAGGATGCTGAGAAAATTTTCAGTATCATGATGCAGATAACAATTCACTCCTGATTCAAACAAAGCAGTGCTCTTTTCAATAATTGAAAAAAAACTCTCAAGCTGATCAATGATGACATTTGCTTTGCGAAAGGGTGAAATCATATGAATTGGTTTTTTTAAAATTAGTAAATAATGAGTTTATGCGATACAATACCATTTTCAGTCTGGAGTTGAATAATATAGTATCCGGCCTCAAGAATGGAAATATCAATTGCTCCCTTTATTTTTCCTGACAATACAATCTGTCCGGCGGTATTATAAATTGAATAATATTCAATTTCACAAGAGGAAGCAATTTGAATTGTTTCATGAGCCGGATTGGGAAAAAAAGTAATCAGGGCATCACCTGACTGAATGAGATGTATGTTTGTGAATTCCAAGTCTGAATGCAGAATCATGCCAAGACTGATTTTTGTCACTTCAGCCAGATAGGGCATGCTCATATGATCAATGATATCGTTGTCACTGTGATAAAAGGGATAATTCCCTCTTTCCATAAAATAAATACCCGGAAAACCTTCATCAAGAAATGGCTGCAAATCGCCTCCGATGACAGACTGGGGTGAAGTTGAGTAATAATTAAGGCTGGTAAAGTTTGTAATAATATCAAGAGCCAGAGCAGTAATGTGGGTTGACTGTGTGTGATTGAAAATATTCACAGTCCATGTTCCGTTGTCCCATCCAATCATATCATTATTGATAACCATAACAATATTTCTTTGGTCTGTGGAAGCTTGCTCAGAATAATGTATTGCGCCTGAATGTCCGAAATACATCAGTTCTTCGGC
The DNA here is from genome assembly GCA_964526285.1 of uncultured Bacteroidales bacterium. GTDB lineage: Bacteria > Bacteroidota > Bacteroidia > Bacteroidales > DTU049 > CAYMAZ01. Next base: position 4,502 of record CAZGIW010000091.1, read on the forward strand.
AGCAGCTGTGAGAAATACCAGAGTTTGTTCAGGTTCATAGCCCATTTCCATAATTATGCGGGCACATTCGAGCACTGCTGCTGTTCCTGAGGCATTGTCATCAGCTCCCGGGGCAAACAACATTGGGTCTCCGTCAAGAGTAACATTATCATGATGTCCAAGGACTAAAACCTCTCTGTCGGGATAAGTTTTACCTGTGATTTTTGCTTCAACATTGTACTGCCATGTGGTTGTATCATACTGCAGAATCTGATATGATACATTGGTATAGCACTGAAAAGAATCCAGTCTGACTTCAGTAAAACCCATTGCAATAAACTGATTCATAATCCATTCAGCCACTTCTTTGCGGTTTGGAGCTATCATAAATCGTGTGCCTATATCCTGCAGGCTCTGGACATACATCTGCAGGGAGTCCTCATTCACAAGCGCAAGAGCTTCGGTAATGAGAGAATCGTTGGGATTGGTTTGAGCATTTGTTTTGCCTGAGAAAAGAATTGGAAAGAGGAAAAGAAATGCAATGACTTTTATTTTCATAGGAAGGATATTTCTGGTTGTTGAAATGCAAAAATACGTAAATATTTTTCCCGATTTAATCCTAGAAAATAAAAACACTGTATATTTGAAAAAAAATACTGAAGAATATGATGTCAAGATTTATGTTTGGTTTATTTGTTTTTATGTTTTGTAATGCATTGATAATAAATGCACAAACAACAGCAGAAGATTATATTGAGTTATCTGTTAATTACATTGAGGCTGAAAATTTTGATTCTGCCAGATTAATGGTTGATAAAGCACTGGAGCTGGATCCGGAATTTGCAAATGCATATTACTGGCGCGGAATGCTTTTAATGAAGGAAGAAGATTTGGAGGCTGCAATGGAAGATTTTAACAAATGTAAGGAACTTGACAGCACTTCAGCATATTCCTACTACGGGATAGGGCTTGCATTATTTCATTTCGAACAAACACAGGAAGCCATATTGAATCTTGAAAAAGCTGTAACACTGAATGATTCATTATTATCACTTTATTTTAATCTTGGAGTGATGTATCGTTCACTTGAGGAAAATGAAAAAGCAATTCAGTGTTTTACAAATGCAATCAGGATTGACCCGGAGGATTATACAGCCTACTATTCACGTGGTCAATTATATCAATATCAGACCAAATATTCACTTTCAATTTTTGATCTCACCAAAGCAATTGATCTTAATCCTGAATTTTTAATGTCTTATTATATGCGTGGTGTATCCTATGTGCATATGGAAAGATTTAATAAAGCTCTTGAGGATTTTAACAGTTATATTGCTATTGATCAAAGCAGTGATGAAGTGTATTTCTTCAGGGCTTATTCATTGGCTTCTCTTTCGCAGATTGATGAATCCTTTTCTGATTTTGATAAGTGTTTGGAAATCAATCCTGAAAATATCTCCTGCATTTTTTATAAAGCAGTTGCTCTTGCTGTGAATGAGCAAACAGAAGAGGCATGTGGATTATTTCAGAAGGCACTGGATCTGGGACTTGAATCAGCAGAAGAATATTTGCAGCACTATTGCAAGGAATAATCTAATAATCAAAACATTATCAACTTAATATGCAATTACCAGATACTTTTGCATTTGGTAAACATACATTTGTTAACTTTGTCAACTGAAACAACTGTTGGTATTCTGCACTGCATACTGCCAGATACTCACAAATTCAAACACTTAAGCAATGACTACATCAGTGTTAAGAGATATTGAAAAAGCTTCAGCTGTTGAAATAAAACAGTTTCAGGAACAACTGCTCAGAGAAAACCTTCAATATATTGCTTCCAATTCGCAGTATTATAAAGATGTATTTACTCAGCATCACATTGATGTGAGTAAGATAAGCACATTGGAAGATCTCAGTCATATTCCTGTGACAACCAAAGATGATCTTCAAAAAAGAAACGAAGATTTTATTTGTGTGTCATCATCAATGATAAGGGATTATATTACAACTTCCGGCACTCTTGGTGATCCTGTGACATTTGTCATGACAGACAATGATCTGGAGCGATTGGCATACAATGAATATCTTGGGTTTTTATGTGCAGGTGGAACACCAAAAGACATTTATCAGTTGATGACAACCATTGACAAACGATTTATGGCGGGTTTGGCCTATTTTCTGGGAGTTCGAAAACTTGGAGCAGGCATTGTAAGAGTTGGAAATGGAATTCCCGAACTGCAGTGGGATTCAATTTTGAGAGTGAAACCAACCACATTGATTGTTGTTCCTTCGTTTATTTTGAAAATCATTGATTATGCCGAGGCTAATGGGATTGATTACCTAAGCACCAGTGTGCAAAGTGCAGTTTGTATAGGCGAACCACTTCGCAAACCTGATTTTTCACTGAATTTACTTGGAGAAAAGATTAAAGAAAAATGGGATATAAAACTTTATTCAACCTATGCATCAACAGAGATGGGAACAGCGTTTACAGAGTGTTTTGCAGGAGCAGGAGGGCATCATCAGCCCGAACTTATCATTGTTGAATTTCTGGATGAAAATGACAATCCAGTGCATAAGGATGATTTTGGGGAAATCACTATTACGACACTGGGAGTTGAGGGCATGCCTTTGTTGAGATTTAAAACCGGCGATTTGGGGAGGTCACATTCCGAACCCTGTGTTTGCGGAAGAAATACAATGAGAATGGGTCCAATCATCGGACGCAAAAAGCAAATGATTAAATTTAAGGGGACAACTTTGTATCCGCCGGCTTTATATGATATTCTCAATAATATCGAAGGAGTGAACAATTATATTATTGAAGTATTCACAAACAACATTGGCACAGATGAACTGGTGGTATATATTGACAGCAGAGAACAGGGTTTGAAATTTGAAAAAATCATAAAAGATAATTTCAGAGCACGATTGAGAGTGACCCCTGCCATTGTGTTTAAATCATCAGCAGAAATACGACAGATGCAGGATGCAGAAATCAGCCGAAAACCCAGATATTTTGTAGATTACAGAAATCACACAAACGGAGAACATTAATTAATTATATAGAACTCAGGAGAATTTCAGATGATATTAGACGAAACAAAAATCAGGGAAATTGGTCCCTATCCGGACAATGAAATCAATGATGCTCTGAAAAGGCTGACTAAAGCAAAGGAGTTTCCTCATGTTGCAAAATTTGTTTTTCCTGACAAAGAGCCTGCAGATGTGGCCAGTATGTTGCTGGAACACGTACATAATTCTGATGATTTTCAAATCAGATTTATGTATGGAGCTGTCCGTGGCGTTGTAAAAAACAGTGCTGCAGGACTTACACAAGAGGGTTTTGATAAACTTGATCCCAACACACCCTATCTGTTTATTGCCAATCATCGGGATATTGTGCTCGACTCTGCTATTTTGCAGGTGTTGCTTTATGATGCCGGTTTGCCCCGATCTGAAATCACCTTTGGAAGCAATCTGATGATGTCGCCTTTTATTATTGATTTTGGAAAAATTAATAAAATGTTTACTGTAAAAAGGGGAGGTACACGTCAGGAATTGTTTGAAAACTCAAAAATGCTTTCGGCATATATCAGATATACAATTACTCAGAAGAAAAACTCTGCATGGATTGCACAACGCAACGGAAGGACAAAAGACGGGTTTGATAAAACAGAAGAAGGTCTGCTTAAAATGTTGAACATGAGTGGTGAAAAATCATTCTCTGAAAATTTCAGCCAATTGAATATTGTGCCTCTTGCAATTTCTTACGAGTATGAACCATGCGGATTGTCAAAAACCAACGAAATGTTTGTTTCCAGACATGGTGAATATGTGAAACAACCCGGCGAAGATCTTGTGAGTATCATTACAGGGTTTACTCAGTATAAGGGACATATTCATGTGTGTGCCGGACAGCCTCTGACAAATTGTTTGAAAGAATTTGATGACACACAGTGCAAAAACGAAAATATCAGACATCTGAGTGAGC
>CAZGIW010000091.1:8490-15439 GCA_964526285.1 uncultured Bacteroidales bacterium
AGCTGATTGATAAACAGATATATCAAAATTATCGACTGTGGCCAACAAATTATATCGCTTTTGATTTGCTAAACAAGACCACACAGTTTGCAGAGAAATACTCTCAGACTGAAAGGGAAAAGTTTGAGGTTTTTGTCACTGAAGAGATTTCAAAACTCCAGGGAGATAGCAATCAGTTGCGTGAAATATATCTTGAAATGTATGCCAATCCTCTGAAAAATCAAAAAAGTATATAATTTTGCACATTGTTTAACTTAATAACTACTATTATGAAAAAAATAATTGTCATTTGCATTTTTGCAGCAGCAGTAACAGGGCTAAAAGCTCAGACCACAGCTGCTGATGTATTTACCGGTGATGAAATTGTCTGGTACGGACTGGATTTTTCAAAGGCAAAGTTCATCGGACAGTTTGACCAGGCTGTAGGTGCAGCACCAGCCTCATCCTATGACCTTAAAATCAAGTATATTCCCGGTTGGAATGAATTGATTCTTAATGAATCAACCAAGTATGACATTGGAAAGACATTTCGGAAAACAATTGTTAGTTATGATATTGGAGTGGTTGATAAAATCAATTCAAGAATCAGTGAAGATGAGATGATGACATACAATCCCTTTAGTTTTGACAATCCAGATGAACTTGTTAAACAATGTGTTGCACGCTATTCGGGAGATCAGAATTCAGGTGGACTTGGGGTTGTGTTTATTATTGAATGTTTTCATAAAGAACAGAAACAAGCAGGAATGTATGTGACATTTTTTAATATTGAAACCAAAGAGGTTTTGTTCAGTGAAAAAATGATAGGCACTGCCAAAGGAATCGGATTGCGAAACTTTTGGGGGGGCGCAATATACCATGTTCTGACTCAGATTCAAAAAAAGACCTGGGTGGCATGGCAAAAAAAATATACCAAATAATAATGGAGCAAAAATAGATGTATGATATAGTAATTGCCGGTAGTGGTCTTGGAGGGTTGCTTTGCGGTTATGTGTTAAGTAAAGAAGGCTATAAAGTATGTATTCTTGAAAAACATCATGTGTTTGGAGGCTGTCTTCAGGCCTTTAAAAGAAACAATTGTATTTTCGATACAGGAATGCACTATGTTGGTTCTCTGGATGAAGGTCAGATTATGTGGCGTTTCTTCAAGTACTTTGGATTGCTTGATGATGTTAAAATTAGAAAGCTTGATATTGACAGGTTTGACCTTGTTCATATTGCCGGTCATGAATATAACTATGCACAGGGGCATGATAATTTTGTGGAAAAACTTTTGATGGATTTTCCCAATGAGCGAAAAGCGCTTGAAAATTATACAGCCATGCTGAAACAGATACAGCGTGCAACAGAAAGTTTTATGGAAAATGATGTGACTAGTCTAGACAGTGTGCCAACCATGAAGTATTTTGAGCAAAATGCAAATGAGTTTATCCAGTCATTAACATCAGATTACAGATTACAGAATGTATTGGCAGCAACCAATTCACTCCATTTTGGTAAGTCTGAAAAAACCTCTGTGTATGTACACATGGTCATCAACAACTCACTGGTTGAAAGCTCATACCGTTTTGTGGATGGAGGACAGCAAATAGCCGATTCACTTGTGAAATCAATTCGCAATTTCGGAGGCACTGTTCTCAATAATACTGAAGTATCACAATTTGTGATGAACAGCAGTGATACCCAGATTGAATATGCACAATTGTCAAACGGGGAAAAGGTGTATGGAAAAACTTTCATCTCAGACATTCATCCTTCACGTACATTTGAAATGATTGAGTCTTCACGGATACGCAAGGCATTTATCAGGCGGATTAACAGTATAGAGCAAACACTGGGAATTTTTTCTGTTTATTGTGTGCTTGAAGAGGAGACATTTGAGTATATGAATCACAATTATTACCATTGTGAAAATGAAAATGTGTGGGTTGCAGACGTTTATAATCAAATTGAATGGCCAGGAGGTTTCATGCTCTATACACCGGCAAACAGTAAATCTGAAAAATGGGCTGACAGCATCACTATAATGACATTTATGGATTACGAAGAAGTGCGCAAATGGGAACATACTACAGTTGAAAAGAGAGGCCAGGAATATAAAGACTTCAAACAGAAGAAAGCAGAAACACTGCTTGATTTTGCTGAACAACGGTTTCCGGGCTTAAAATCGAAAATTAAAGCCTATTATACTTCTACTCCACTCACTTACAGGGACTATACGGGCACTGTTGAAGGTTCAACATATGGAATTATGCGAGACTGCAATAATGCATTGAAAACCATGATAACACCGAGGACAAAAATTTCTAATTTGCATCTGACAGGACAAAATATAAATCTACACGGAGTTTTGGGAGTGACAATGGGTGCTTTTATTACTCTGGCAAATTTTGTGGGATTCAATTATATGAAGGATAAAATCAACAGGGTGTAATGGACATGCAAGTACTTCGGACCTTGCTTATTATTTTTCTGGCAGTTGTTCTGCCTCTCATTTTGTTTATAATATATTTTAAATTGAGCATATACATTAAGGAGCCAAAGCCCGAAAATATTGAAGTCCTGGAGATGAATGTGGAAAAGAAATCTGAAAATGTGTATGTGTTTGAAAACAACTGGCTTCGTCAAAGTGAGAGCGGATTATGGGAAATGTATATCGAAGGTGAAGCATTTGAAAGGGGAGTTGCCAACGGAAAAATGGCAAATCACCTGATTCACAAACAGGAAGATGCGTTTATTGCAGAAATCAGAAAAATGATTCCATCAAGGTTTTATCTGAGTTTTCTCAGATATTTTGTAGGTTGGTTCAACAGAAATATTACAGATCATATTCCCTATGAATATCAGCTGGAGATTTTGGGAATATCCAAATCAGCCAGTGAAGAATTTGATTATGTGGGTCCTTCATATCTGAGGTTTCTCAATTATCACGCAGCACATGACATTGGACATTCGCTTATTAACATGGGAATGGTGGTAGGTTGCACATCTTTTGCTGCATGGGATGAAGCATCTGAAGATGGCAATCTCATAGTGGGAAGAAATTTTGATTTTTATGTGGGTGATGATTTTGCAGAAGAAAAGATTGTGGCATTTTGCAAACCTGAGAAGGGCTACGGCTTTATGTATGTCACATGGGGAGGAATGATTGGAGTGGTTTCAGGCATGAACGAAAAAGGTCTTACAGTCACCATCAATTCAGCTCCTTCAGGGATGCCCCTTGCTTCTAAAACACCGGTTTCAATTGTGGCGCGTGAAGTGTTACAATATGCCGGGAATATTGAGGAAGCCTTTGAAATTATCAATAAAAGAGAAACATTTGTGGCTGAATCATTTTTAATAGGCTCTGCCTTTGACAACAAAGCTGTGATTATTGAAAAATCAACCAAAACAACCAGGATTTTAAATCCTGTTTCTAATACAATAGTTTGTGCCAATCATTATCAGTGTGATGATTTTCAGAATGACAAACACAATGTTAAGGCAGTGCAAACCAGTGCTTCTCCATACAGACAGAAAAGAGTTATGGAACTTATTGACGAACTGATGCCCTTTAACCATTTCAAAGCTGCTTCCCTACTGCGTGACAAACAGGGGCTTGGCGGTGAGAATATCGGCTTTGGGAATGAAAAAGCTGTCAATCAGCTTATTTCACATCATTCAGTAATTTTTATGCCTTCTGAATTGATAATGTGGGTGTCAACAAATCCCTATCAGCTTGGAAAATATGTGGCTTATGATCTGAAAAAGATACTGAATTTGAATCCCGAAAACATTGATGCAAATGAAATTTATGAAACTGCACTGATAATTCCTCAGGACTTGTTTCTTAATTCTTCCGAATATGCTGCATTTGTTGAGTACAACAAACAAAAGCAGATTCTTCAAAAAGAAAAAAAATACAAATCGTGTGAAAAATTTAAAGACTCAGATATTGAAAGTTTTGTCAACCTGAATCCTGATCTTTTCTCTCCCTGGGCAATTGCCGGTGATTATTACAAAGCATGTGGTCTGTTTGATAAGGCCATTCATTATTATAATATCGCTCTGACCAAAGAAATAGCCACCGAAAATGAACGTTCAAATATTCAGAAAAATCGTGACAAATGTTTGAAAAAGAAAAGGGGATAATTGGAATCATTGGTGGTGGAAAAATGGGAAGCGGGATATTCAATCACTTGCTTTCTCAATCTTTTATTGTTGTTTGGCATCATATTCCCGGACATGAAGCAGCTCTCAATAAACTGAAAAAGAAAATCGACAGACATTGTAATATCGGATTGATTTCTCAATACGAAATGGAAATCATACTTAAAAATATTATTATAACAGATGATTTGGCAAAGCTGAAAGACTGCAACCTGATTATTGAGGCAATAACAGAAAATCTTCATGAGAAAAATTCACTTTTCAACAGGCTTATTCCTCTTGTTAATGAACAATGTTTGTTCGCAACCAACAGTTCTTCACTGATTCCTGAGCAGTTTGACTGCTTTGAACAAGTAAAAAACAGATTTTTTGGTCTTCATTTTTTTTATCCCGTTGAAACAAATTCAATGGTTGAAGTTATTCTGCATTCCTCAATCAGCAAGTCATTAGAAAAGCATTTATTGGATTTTGTCAGGTCAATTGAAAAAAAAGAACTTGTGCAAAGTTCAACTCATAATGCCTTTGCTGCAAACCGGTATTTTCTTGAAATTCAATCAGAGTTGTATCAGTGGTGTATTGACTCCAGTATTTCTTTTGAAAAAGCCGACACAGTCATCAGTAACCGATTGTTTGCTGCAGGTATTTTCCGAATGATGGATGTTATCGGACTTGATATTCTTCACTGTTCTATCATTAACTACACTAAGCAATTCGCAATCATTTCAGATGTAAATCCAATGCTGAATTTTATTTCAGAAAATCTTGCCGCCGGAAACACAGGAATGAAGTCAGGAAAAGGGTTTTTAAATTATCCGGTTGATGAAATCATGTATTCAGAAGAAGAAGCAAGTAAAATTTTGGGTTTTGTTGAGCACATATTTCGTAAATTTGCCTCAAAATATATTGAAAACAAGATGTTTGATATGGAGCAAATACGAACACTAATAAAAGAATACACAGGTTCAGAATTTTCTCCACTTGACTAAAGACAGAAACAATGAAAAGAAAAGTTGTTGTTACGGCAGTGAATGCCCTTACTGCACTCGGCCTTGATATGGAAACCACCTGGAAATCTTTGCTTGCAGGTAAGCCGGGTGTAAAAAGAATCTCATTGTTCAACCCCGAAGGACTTGAAACACAAATTGCTGCCCAGTTGCCCGATGAGTTTGCTGAGTTTGCGTCACTGCATATTAAAAAGAGGATTGCACGTCAAATGACACGTGTCACTCAAATGGCATTTGCATGCACAAAGCAAGGAATTGAAAAGCACCATATTGACACAGATTTTTATGAAAAAGATAAATGCGCTGTTATTATGGGCATTGTTAATACAGGAAATTCTTCAGTTGAGAACAATGATGATATTAAAAATATGATATTAAAAGGGATGAGCAATTCCATAAGTGCATGGATTTCCCTTGAGTATGGTTTTGAGGGACCAAATTTTGCGATTTCCACAGCCTGTGCTTCATCAGCCTATGCCATTGCCATGGGATTTGATATGATTGAATCAGGGAAAGCAGATTTGGTAATATGTGGCGGTGCCGATTCAATTATTAACCGTGAAGAGATTGAAGGCTTCAATGCTATTTTTGCTTTATCAACTGCCAATGAAAATCCGGAAAAAGCCAGTTGTCCGTTTTCGGCAAACAGAGATGGATTTGTCATAGGAGAAGGTGCAGGAATGCTGGTACTGGAGTCAGAAGAGATGGCAAAACAGAGAGGAGCAGTAATACTCGCTGAGATTTCAGGATACGCACTGACCAGTGAGGCATATAATATTGTTTCTCCCAAAGAAGAAGGAGAGGGGATGTATATCACCATGAAAAAAGCACTGGAACATGCCGGCATTCAGCCTGAACAGATTCATCATATCAATGCACATGGCACCAGTACCACACTCAATGATCTTTACGAAACCAAAGCCATCAAAAAGCTTTTCGGTCAGGGAGCATACAATATTCCGGTGGTTTCATCAAAATCAATGATTGGACATACCATAGGTGCAGCAGGCGTAATTGAAGGAGTCATTGCAATCAAATCTCTCGCAGAACAGAAATTGCATCCAACAATCAATCTGGAAAAAGCTGATCCTGAACTTGACCTTGATTATGTGCCTGAATCACGTTCCCACCAAATGGAGTATGTCATTTCAAATTCATTTGGATTCGGAGGTCACAATGCTTCTCTTGTGTTTAAGACATATACACCTTAATTCGTTTGAATATAATTTGCAATACTTATACGATGTTTAAAAACGATTTATTTAAGTTAGAAAACCTGCAAATCACTGATGATAAAGGTGATGCCACAGCAGTAATATCATTAAATGCCCTGCACAAAATTTTTGAGGGACATTTTCCAGGCTCTCCTGTTTTACCGGGAGTATGCATGGTGCAGATTATTAAGGAAATTCTGGGAGAAATTTTTGAGTCAAAGCTAATGCTTTACAAAATCAACACAATTAAATACCAGAATCCAGTCAACCCCTTTGAAAGTAATACCTTGACACTGAAATTTTCAATCAGAAGAGAAGAATCATTCATTTCTGTTAGTGTTCAGGTTTCAGATGAAAGCATGAATTTCTGCAGTTTGAAGGGAGAGTTTCGAAAAGAGGATAATCAATATTAAAAATCAAAGTAGGATATTGCAACTAAACAAGTATAGAAATTGCTTTAATATAAATTTGTGTGGTTATAGATTTTTTTGTTATCTTTGCACAAATTCAGAAACCCCAAAATGAAACCTATTGCCAAATTCAATCATTTGTATGAAAATCTGCCCTCAAAGCAAAAAAATC